>JACCSL010000300.1 GCA_013812995.1 Ardenticatenales bacterium
GAGTATCTCCGGGCAACAGGATGACCGGGTCACGATTGCAGTGGATACCCTGGTAGTGCGGCAGGGGCAGGCGGACGCGGCGCGGCTGCGCATCCGAATCCTCACCAGCCAGGCGAGTCTTATGCCCACCGTCAGCAGCGCCTCTGTGCTCCTCTCGAAGCACCCCTCGCTCTCTCCGCAGCTTACCACGGGCAGCCCCTCGCTCTGGGGACAGGCCCTCCCCATACCCGCCTGCTCGCAGATGGTGTACCCGGATGGCGGGGAAATCTGGTGCAGTCCGACCTCTGTCACGATGGTGCTCGGCTACTGGACGGAGCGGACAGGGATTCCCGTCGGGGCGTGTGAGCCGCGCGTCCGGGACGCCGTCGCAGGCGTCTATGATTATGCCTACAATGGGCATGGGAACTGGCCCTTCAATACGGCCTACGCGGCCACAAAGGGACTGGAAGGCTACGTTACCAGGCTGAGCGGGCTGGATGAGGCGGAGCGCTGGATCGCGCGGGGGATTCCGTTGGTGGTAAGCTTCGGCTGGGCACCGGGGCAACTGGACGGTGCACCGCTTCCATCAAGTTCGGGCCACCTGGCAGTACTGGCTGGCTTCGACCCGACGGGCAATCCTGTCGTTTATGACCCGGCGGCTATCAATGACGCGAGCGTAAGGCGCACATACCGCCGGGATCAGTTCGAGCAGCTATGGCTCTCCCGCACGGCGGGAACTGCCTACATCATCGCGCCAACCACGACCTTTGATCTGCCGCCGCGCCTGTATGTGCCTGTGATGCGCAACGCACCCTGATTTTTTATTCGTCAACCTGTATCTTCAAAAACACATCTACCACCCGACCATCAAAGTGCGTGCCTGCCAGGGAGCGAATATGGTCCCGCACCCGTTCTTCTAACCACGCCTTGCGATACGGGCGGTCAGAGCGCAGGGCATCCCACACATCTACCACAGCAAACATGCGCGCGGCCAGGGGAATCTCCTCTCCCTTCAGGCCGCGCGGGTAGCCGGTTCCATCCCATTTCTCGTGGTGGCAATAGGGAATATCCAGCGCGAGGCGCAGGAAGGCGATGGGCAGGAGCATCTCGTAGGCATACCCTGGGTGGAGCTCCATGATCTCGCGCTCCTCCTGCGTGAGCGGGCCAGGCTTGAGCAGGATGCCGTCGGGAATTCCCATCTTGCCGATGTCGTGGAGCAGGGCCCCCCGTCGAACGTGTAGGAGGTCCGCCTCCTTCAGCCCCAGCGCGCGGGCGAGCTGCATGGTCATCTCGGTAACGCGGTCACTATGGCCCCGCGTTCCCTCATCCCGCAGATCCAGCGCGCGCGCCCAGCCCGCGATGGTAGCGTCATACGCCTGGGAGAGTTCAAGGTTGGAGCGTTGCAAATTCTCGAAGAGCAAGGCATTGTCGATGGCAATGGCTGCCTGCCCGGCAAGGGCTTCCAGAAAGTCTATCCACTCCGCGTCAGGATGGAGGGGTGTACGATGGAAGACCTCCAGCACCCCACGAATCTGCCCCATCGCGATGAGCGGCACACTGAAGTAGGTGGTAAAGTCTTCCGTCAGCCACAACGCCGCCCTGCTGGGTGGTGCCTGGCCCAGCTGTATCTGTGGAATCGCAATCAGCCGCCGCTCGATGATGGCGCGGCTGCCCACATCGTCCCCCAATGGAAAACGCGGCTCCGCCAGGCGTTCTGTGCGAAAACCATGCCACGCGACGCATTCCATCTGGTTGCTGTTGGGGTCGAAGAGCAGAATATCGGCGGCGTCCACGCGGAGTTGGATTCGGAGCTGATCCAGAAGCACTTCCAGCGGGGTCAGGAGATCGAGGCTGGTGGTGATTGCGCGGTCAATAGTGCGTAGGGCTGCCAGCCGATGCAGACGCTGCTCGGTCTGCTCGTAGAGCACCGCGCGGTGCAGGGAGTTGCCCGCCATCTCGGCCAGCCCGGTCAGCAGACGCACCTCGACCTCGGTAAACTCGCGCTCCTGGGGAAGTGCCAGGTGCATCAGCCCCACAATACTCTCCAGCGTCCGCAGCGGAAGTGAGATGGTGCTGTGGAGCATCTCCAGGCCGCTTTGCCTGGCGGGCAGGAGGTCGGCCCACACGTCCAGGCCGTCGCGGCAAATGGCGATTTCGCCTGTCTGAAAGACCTGTTCGGCCACATGCGCGTTGGGGTGTTGATGCAGGCCCAGCAGCTCCGGATGGGGTGGGTACCAGCCGCGAGCCACCAGCTGGTTCGTCTCCGGCTCCTGGAGGTAAATTGTCCCGAGGGTTGCCCCCACGATAGCAGCGGCCTTCTGCAAGAAGATCGGGAGCATCTCCTCCACGGCGCGGGCAGCGCGGAGCGCCGTCGAGACCTCGACCAGCGCCTCTAACTCGGTCGCCCGCAGCCGGAGTGCCTCGAAGAGGCGGGCATTACGAATCGCCACCTCCGTCTGCGCGGCCAACGCCTCGACCAGACGCAGGTGCTCCTCCGTGAAAAAGTTTGTCTCGCCTTTCTCCACCGCGCACAGCCCGATGGTCTCCCCTTCCGAGAGGAGGGGAACGCCCAGCCAGCTATGCCCCTTTCCACCCTCCACCGAGTGACTCCACACGGGATGCACCTGGGTGTTGGGAATGAGAACACTGCGCTGGTTCGCGAACAACTCTTCGAGAATGGGCGTGGCATCCACCTGAAAGCTATGGCCCTGCGAGAGCGCGGTGGCGTTCTCCTCGTAGCTGCGTAGTGCCCGCACCACGACCATGCTGCTTCCCTCGCGCAGCAGGACACTGGCAGCATCATAGGGCACAATCCAGCCCAGATAATCCAGCAGCGTTTCCAGCACATCGCCCAGGTCCAGATTCTGCGTCAGCGCCAGACTCGCGACGCGCAGCGTCTCCGCCACCTGGCGGGCGTTCTGCTCGGAACGGACCAGCCGTGTATTCTCGGCGGCAAGGGAAAGCATCTGTGCAAGCTGGTAAAGGATGGCCTCATCCTGCGGCGTAAACGCCCCGCCCTCTTTGCCGGACACCTGGAGGAAGCCGGAGTTCTGCCCATCCTGGCGGGTCAGGGGAACCGCGAGCCAACCCGGAAGGCCCGGCAGGCGCTCCAGCGGCTGCCATGCCGGATGAACCTCCAATTCGGCCTGGGTCAGGCGGAGCACCTCATTCTTCTGGCAAACAAGCGCGCAGAGGGGCGCATCCGCAAGGCGTCTGAGATGCGCTTCTGCCGCTTCACGGGGCTCCGAGAACCAGGCAGTGGTAAGCGGAGGGATGGGGGAAGAAGAAAAGGTCAGGTGCGTGACGGCCTGCTGCGCCCCCACCATCGCCCCCACCATCTCCGTGACACGCTGTACCTTTTCTTCCAGGGAAAGTGTGGAGTTTAAGAGGCGTGTGGCGGCAGCCAGTTTCTGAAGGGGTGCAAGCACCAGAAGCTCTTCCTGTACATCAAGGGTCATCACATCACGGTCCATACCGATTCTCCGCCTAGTAAGCGGTGCAAGACATCGGAGAAGCGTCGGCCATCTATCGGCTTGCCGATAAAGCCATCGAACCCGGCTGCCCGCGCCCGCTCGACATCCTGACGCATCACATTGGCGGTCAGCGCCACCACGCGAAGCTTCGTCCAGATAGGATCATCCCGCAATTCCTGGAGGATTTCATATCCATCCTTCTTCGGTAATTGCAGGTCAAGGAGAACGAGATCCACGCCGTCAGGCAGATGCGCACGCAGGTATTCTGCGGCATCACTTTCTGTCTCGAAGATGTTCTCCGGAGCCACCCCTGCCAGCCGGAGCAGGCGGGTAATAACAAGGCGGTTGTTGGGGTCATCCTCCACAACCAGAATACGGGCTTCTTGGGTACTAGGGGATACGGTGGTCATTATTCTTTCTTCTCTCCTTGGGAATTACGGGCGACGGCGCGACGAACGGTTTGGTTGAATTCCTCGGGGGTAAATTGCCCCTTTTGCAAGAAGGTTGTCGCTTCGGCGCGAAGCTGCTCCTGCTCGGTCATAGTCAGGTCCTTTGCCGACAGAACCACCACCGGCAGGTGAGCCGTGCGCTCATCCATGCGTAACTTGGCCAGTACCTCGAACCCGCTCAGGCCAGGCATCATCAGGTCCAGCACGATCACATCGGGCTCCTGCGCGAAGGCAGCCTCCAGCCCACTCGGGCCATCGGGTGCCGTGCTGACATGATAGGTCAGCCCATCCAACATCCGCCGCACGATCTCCAGAGCGTTGGGATCATCATCCACGGCCAGCACCTTGCCGCCGGGCGGTACAAACTGCTCAATGACACGCTGAAGGGACTTGCGATCAACAGGTTTGATGAGGTAATCATTGGCCTGTAGGGAAAGGGCGAGTTGCTGCTCGCGCAGGATGCTACAGACCACCACAGGAATATGCTCTGTGAGGGGATCCTCTTTCAGGGCTTGCAGCACCTCCCACCCATCCTTGTGCGGCATCATCACATCCAGAACCACCACATCGGGCTGGAGGGTCCGCGCCTGCTCCAGCACCTGCCGGCTATCGCTCACCTTGAGTACCTGATAGCCGGGCGCAAGATGCTGCGAGATGGTCTCCCACACGACCGGGTCATCATCGATGATCAGCACCCGTGCCTCACGCACCTTGCTTTCCTCAGCATTGCTTTGAACGGGAGCGGTGGGCGCTGTGGGGGCCAGGTGGGGCAGCGTGAAAAAGAAGGTGGAGCCCACGCCGGGCTCACTCTTGACCTCCATCGTCCCCCCGTGCAGCTCAACAAAGCGCTTACTGATGGGTAGCCCCAGCCCCGTTCCCCCGACCTGCCGCGTCAGGCTACCGTCCACCTGCACAAACTCTGCGAAGACCTTCGGAAGGTCCTCCTCGACGATACCTACCCCGGTATCCTGCACACTGACCGTTACGCCTCCCTCGTCCACCCAGGCACGCACCGTGATGCTACCTTCCTCCGTAAACTTGGCGGCATTGGAGAGCAGGTTCAAGAGCACCTGGCGCACTCGTGTGCGGTCCGCCCATACAAAGGGCAGATCAGCGGGTACCTCGCAGTGCAGCGCGATGGGTTTCTTGTGAACCAACGCCTGCGCTGTCGAGAGCACCCCATCCACAATTTCCTGCACGGCGACTTCTTCAAAGAACAATTCTAACCGTCCGGCTTCAATCTTCGCAAGGTCGAGAATGTCATTAATCAGCCCCAGCAGGTGCTGACCCGCATCCTCGATCCGCCTGAGCAGATCCTCCTGCCCTTCGGTCAAATCGCCCTCCACCCCCATCATCAGGAGATAGGCAAAGTTGATGATCGAGTTTAGAGGGGTGCGTAGCTCGTGAGACATATTTGCCAGGAATTGGGACTTGAGACGATTGGCTTCCTCGGCCTCTCCCCGCGCCAGCTCTGCCACGCGCGAGAGATCTGCCTGCCCCCGGTACAGATTCGCGTTATGGATGGCGACCGCGATCTGGTCGGCCAGGGTTTGCAGTACGCGCACATCGTCCCGCTTGAAGGCATTGAGGTGCTTGCTTTCCAGATCAAGCACGCCCAGAACTTCCTTGCCAATTCGTAGGGGCAACGCCAGCTCCGAGCGAGTCAGGGGCAGGCGTTTCTCCGGACGGTATCGAGAATCGGTGGTCACATCACTAACCACCAGCGGCTCGCCCATGCTCGCCACGGTGCCAACGATGCTCTGAGTGCTGAGCGGGATGAACAGCCCCCCTTCCATCAGGTCTACATCTTCCTCGGTGGCGGCGGCGCGCAGAGCAACAATATCATGCTCTTTGTCTACCAGCACAATCATCACAGCATAGTAGTCGAAGGCGGTGCGGATCAGTTCCGCAATCGTAGGCAAAAAATCTTCCTGTGCGAGCAGGGAGGTCGCATAGCGCCCCACCAGATTGATCAGGTTCAGCTGGTCAACCCGCTCCTCCATGTTGTGAGCATAGTGTTCCAACTGCTGGCGCGAGGTGCGGAGCCCCGTCTGCATGGTGTTGAACGAGTCGGCCAGAAGGCCCAATTCATCCTGGCTCTGCGCAGGAACAGGCTCGTCAAATTGCCCAGCGGCAACCCGGCTGGCTCCGTCCAGAAGCTCCCCGATGGGCATCATCAAGCGGCGCCCCAGGAGCCAGCCTGCCAACACGGCCAGCGGGGCTGTCGCAAGAAAGGTGAGAAGCGCATTCCTCATGGCCCGCTCCTCGTTCGCCACGACCGAAGAAGCGTCTATGTCTATTCCTAGCAATCCATCGACCTGACGCAGATTGTCGTAGATGGGCGCATAGCCGCTCAGCCGAACGGCCCCGTCTGGACCTGTGTGAAGGGTATCGTCAACCACAGGTTCTGTAATCGCGGCCAGCCCATTCTGGAAAAGCGGCGTCTCACGCGGGTACGCGTCGCCCACATGCGCCCGCTGACTCGCCTCGGTGCCATCAATGACATAGGTGATGCGTCCATCCGGCTGCTGGCGCAGGGTGTAAATCTGTCGCACGGCCGGAATCGTCAACTGGGTCGATTCCAGCCGCCGCGCGACCACACTGTAGGAAAGTGTCTCCTCATCGGCGGCCGTTCGAATCTGGGAGTGAAAATCGCCAACGATCACAGGTTGGGTGAAGCTGATGATGTCCAGCAGTCGCTCACGGATGGCCTGGAGCTGCGCGTTACGCAGTTGCCAGTAGAGGCTAAAGGTAAGGACACCCGCTACCAGTAAGAGCAGGAGGGAATAGGTTGCCGCGAGTTTAACACTCAGGCTGCGAGGGTGCTCCAGGAGGCGCATGGCTGCTTGCTTCTACTCCTACTCTGGTGGCGCGGGGGCAATGTCCGCTGTAAAGCGCTCCACCAACTCGGAACGTGCCGTGCCCGCCGCCACAAAATCATAGTTCAATAGTTTTACCTGACTGGCTGATTGTTCTGGAATTGTTGCTACCGGGTTGGTCGGTAGCTGATACCAGTTGACGGTGGCGGGAATCTCCTGAGCCGCCTGCGAGAGCGCCCAGTCGACATAGGTTCTAGCAGCTTCCTCGCTGGCCTTGACACAATCGTGAGAAAAAGTGATACCAACCGCAATCTCGCCCCGCCCGGCCATCTGGGCGGGTGCCCGACCCGCGCGAGTCATAT
>JACCSL010000304.1 GCA_013812995.1 Ardenticatenales bacterium
GCACTGGGGGGAGTTTCAGAACGCGCTTCGGATTGAGCAGGTCACCCAGCGCCGACCGCATCATCCAGGGCGTGGATGTAAGACACCTCAATCATTGCAGGATATCATCGACATCTACGCGTTTAAATACTGCGTGGAGCGGCCAAGGGATGGCTACACCTATCACTTTATCAAGGCTGATAAGAAGACTTGATCTGGAGACTACCGCGCGGTCTCTGGCAGTGAGAGCCAGAGCTGGTGGGCATAGCTGAGGTAGCCTAGCTTGGTGGCGATCTTCATCGAGGGCTCGTTGTGGAGCGGGGCACTCCACTGCACGAGCGGGGCTAGGGCCAGGCCGGCCTCGGTGGCGGCGCTGGCGACCGCGCTGCCCCAGCCCTGCTGCCGGAAGCGTGGCAGGGTGTTGATGCCGACCTCGAACAGTTGCTTGTGGACGGGCCGCAGCCCGCCGACGGAGATGAGCTTTCCCTCCAGGTAGGCTCCCCAGAGCCGCTCGTTCGCGGTCACGCGCCCTCCGATGGCCCACGAGTGGAAGATATGCGGCTCGCGCGCCTGCAAGATGCGGGCAAAGCGGGCAAGCTCGCCCGCGTCCCGGCGGCGGAGCAGCCGCACGAAGGCGTGGGGCTGCGGTTTGAAGGCTTGCTCGGTCACGTAGGAGAGCGAGCTGGGGCCATAGAAGGTGAGTTGGGAGAGCGGCAGGTTGAATCGCTCCGCCCAGAACTGCGGCGCGAGCAGCCGATCAACGGGGTAGCCCGCTGCCCGCTCGATGAACTGGGGCAGGCCAATGACCGCTGCCCCGTCGGGCGTGGCAAGCACCTGAATCTGCCGCTGCCCGCAGGGAACCAGGCGCGCGCGTGTCGCCCGCAGGTCCGCTGGCTCGCAGCCCAGCTCGCTAGCCCAGAAGCGGTCAAGTTTGGTCAGAGGAAGGGTGGTTGGCATCGTTTGCATGGGGTAAGAGTAGCAAGTCACCGCGTCAGACGCAAGCCCCCACCCTGCAAATTCCGGGGCAATGATAACTCAAGAAACGACATCAATTTATGTCCACACCACTTTTAGCCACGAAACTCCATCTTCCCGTACCCCGGGCCAAAGCGGTCCTCCGCCCCCGCCTGATCGCGCGGCTGAACGAGGGACTGCACCGTAAACTGACGCTTATCTCGGCCCCCGCTGGGTTTGGCAAAACCACACTGGTCAGCGAATGGGTGGCCGGTTGCGGGCGACAAACCGCCTGGCTGTCCCTCGATGAAGCAGATAACGACTCCACCCGTTTTCTGGCTTACCTCGTCGCGGCGTTGCAGACGATTGCGGCACCCATCGGAGAGCGGGTGTTGGGGATGCTTCAATTCCCGCAGCCCCCTCCACCCGAATCGATTCTGACGACCCTGCTCAACGAGATCGCCACCCTCCCAACTACTATCGTCCTCGTCCTTGACGACTACCATCTAATTGATGCCAAACCGATTGACAATGCCCTTACCTTCCTCCTAGACCATCTGCCGCCCCAGATGCACCTGGTCATCGCCACCCGCGAGGATCCACCGCTGCCACTGGCCCGGTTACGTGCCCGAAACCAATTGACCGAATTGCGGGCCACCGACTTGCGCTTTACCCCCGCCGAAGCCGCTGGTTTTCTCAACCAGGTCATGGGGCTTCATCTCTCGGCGGAAGATATCGCTGCACTGGAAACCCGCACCGAAGGCTGGATCGCTGGCCTGCAATTGGCCGCGATTTCACTCCAGGGCCATCAAGACACGAGCCGCTTCATCCAATCGTTCACCGGCAGCCATCATTTCGTGATGGACTATCTGGTTGAAGAGGTTCTGCACCACCAACCCGCAAGCATCCAGACATTCTTGCTGCATACCTCTATCCTCGACCGCCTGTGCGGCCCCCTCTGTGATGCTGTGCTGCTGGACCCTGCTGCTTCCGGTCAGGAGACGCTGGAATATCTTGAGCGCGCCAACCTGTTCCTGATCCCCCTGGACAACGAGCGGCGCTGGTACCGCTATCACCATCTCTTTGCCGATTTGTTGCGGCAGCGGCTGCACCAGAGCATCGACCCATCTACCTACCACATCCGCGCCAGCCAGTGGTACGAAGAGAATAACCTGCAAATTGAAGCATTTCACCATGCGGCGGCCGCCAATGATGTCGAGCGCGCGGAGCGACTGATAACGGGCGAGGGAATTCCCCGGCACTTTCGCGGCGCGATGACCGCTATTCTGGACTGGCTGGCGTCGTTGCCGAAGCCCGTGTTGGACGCCAGACCCTCGTTGTCGGCCAGGTATGCCTCGTTGTTGCTGGTGACGGGTCAAACAACAGGCGTAGAAGAGAAACTTCAGGCGGCGGAAGCTGCCCTGCAAGATAGCGAGCTGTCCAACGAGAGCCGCGACCTTATTGGACAGATTGCCGCTGCCAGAGCGACGTTGGCGCTCACCCGATACCAGGTAGAAACCATGATTGTTCAATCGCGCCGAGCCCTGGAGTATCTGTCCCCCGACACCCTGTCTTCCCGCGCGAGTGCGCTCTGGACACTGGGGTATGCCTACCAACTCCAGGGAGAGCGCACGGGGGCCAGCCAAGCCTTTGCCGAATCCATCGCGATCAGCCAGGCATCCGGGAATATCTTCACCACTATCCTGGCGACCATCGGCCTGGGCAACATGCAGGAAGCCGAAACCCAGCTGCCTCTGGCAGCCCAGACCTATCGGCACGTTCTGCAATTGGCAGGAGATCAGCCGCTTCAGATTATCTACGAGGCGCATCTTGGCCTGGCCCGTGTCCTCTACCAATGGAACGATCTGGAGGCCGCCGAGCAGCACGGGCGACAGAGTCTCCATCTGGCCCGACAGTATGATAAGATGATTGACCGCTTCATTGTCTGCGAGGTGTTTCTCGCCCGCCTGAAACTTGCCCGGGGCGATGTGACCGGCGCGGCTGCCATGTTGAGTCAGACGGATCAATCCGCGTGCCAGCAAAACTTTGTGCATCGCCTCCCCGAAATTGCAGCCGCGCAGGTTCTGACATTGCTTCGCCAGGGTCATCTCGCGGCAGCGGCTCATCTGGCGCAGAGTCACAACCTTCCCATTACCCAGGCCAGGGTACACCTGGCCCAGGGCGACGCGTCCACCGCGCTGGTGACGCTGGAAACGTTGCGTCAGCAGGCAGAGGCCAAAGCGTGGGCGGATGAAAGGCTCAACGTCATGGTGCTACAGGCGTTGGCGCATGATGCGCTTGGCGAAAAGGAGCAGGCACTGCAACGCCTGGGTGAGGTGCTGGCGCTGGCAAAGCCGGGTGGCTTTATTCGGCTCTTCGCGGACGAAGGGCCGCCGATGGCACACCTGTTGTCCGGCGCAGCGGCGCAGGGGATGATGCCGGACTATGTAGCAACGTTGCTGGCTACCTTTGAAGCCACTCTCTCGACGCAACCTTTGATTGAGCCATTGAGCCAGCGTGAATTAGAAGTCCTGCGACTCATTGCCCAGGGACTCTCGAATGGTGAGATTAGCGAGCGTCTTTTCCTCGCTCTGGACACGGTCAAAGGTCACAACCGCCGAATTTATGACAAACTGCACGTTCAGAGGCGCACCGAAGCGGTCGCTCG
>JACCSL010000316.1 GCA_013812995.1 Ardenticatenales bacterium
TCATACAGCCGAGGCGTATTTTCCATCTCCACTCTCCTTTTCCTTTGATCAGGTTCAGAGAGTACAGGCGCTCTGCGTCGGAGGGAAAATGCGCCTCTTCACGTTTTGTCAGTCAGTCAGGTCAGCGGAGTATAACAAAAAAGCGCCGGGGGGACTCCCCGGCGCTTCTTTGCTGCGTCACAGGCTAATCGAAGGCCAGCGCCCGGACGATGTCCAGCCGCACCGCTTGGCGTGCCGGAATCAGTGCGCCCACGATGCCAAAGCCCAGCCCGACGACGATGGCGAGCACGATACCCGCGTAGGAGAAGGAGAAGGGGAAGGAGAGCCCGACGAGGTCTATTGCCCCTACCAGGACATAGCCCAGCCACAGCCCGGCCAGCAACCCGAAGATCGTGCCGGTGGCCGCCAGCAGCAGGCTCTCAGCGGTAATCATGCGGCGGATCTGGTTGCGTGTCGCCCCGACGGCGCGCAACGTGCCAATCTCCCGCGTGCGCTCCAGCACGTTGATCGCCAGGGTGTTGATGAGCGCGAGCAGCGCGGGTAGGGAGAGGATGATCAGCAGAATGTACATCCCATTGAAGGCGGCCAACATCTTTCCCGTCTCTGCCTGCCACTCAGCCCCCGAATAGAAGTTGAAGGCCGGATAATCCCGCGCGAGCGTTTTCAGTGCAGCCTCTACCTGCGTGGGGTCGGCCCCCTCGCTTTGGTTGACCATAATCAAGATATCGGCGCTCTCGTTGAAATCCTGTTCCATATTGGCGTGCGAGATGTACCCGGTCGCCAGCTTGTAGTTCAGGAAATCTCCGCCAATCCCCACGACGCGGTAGCGTTGCTCCCCCGCCGGGCTTTGCAGGGTGAGAGTGTCGCCCCGCTTGACCTGGTTCTGGGCCGCGAAGATACCGTTGACGATGATTGCCCGCTCGCTCCCAATGTCCGCGTAGACCGTCTCCTCATCGGCGTCTGAGAAGATCAGGCCCGCGATTTGTGGATATCCCACCGGGTCAATGCCGATAAGTTGCAGGTCGGTGCCATCGATCTTCGCGGTGGTCTGGCGCAGCGCGGTGACGTTGGAAACGCCTGGCGTCTCTTGGATGCCCTCGACGAACTGCGGACCTGCCCCGATGTTACCGCCCCCCAGCACGAGCGACTGAGGCATGAAGATGTAGTCGCTGCCCATCGTGGTATTGATCCAGTCATCCATCCCGTTCACCATCGAGGTAATCAGGCCGCCACAGGCCACCAGGAGCGCCAGCCCCACCGTAATCGCGGAGGCGGTCACGGCAGCGCGACCGGGCTGTCGGGTCAGGTTTCCCTGCGCGATCTGCCCCTCGCGAGCGAAGATCAGGCCAAGCAGGCCACCGAACACCCTGGCGATGGGGTAGATGAGCGCCGGACCCACGAGCGCCAGGCCGACCACAAATAGGAGGATGCCCAGAGCCGACAGCCCAACACTCCCGGAAAGCAGTGTCAGGAGCGAGAGCACGATCGCGATGATGCCCACCAGGGCGCTTCGTCCCGCATCGCGCTGTTCCACATCGGGCTGGGAGGGGCGCAGCGCCTCCAGCGGTGAGACGTTCGTGGCAGAGAGTGCGGGGAAGAAGCCAGCCAGCACTGTCAGCCCCACGCCCAGTCCCACGGCCAGGGCAATCCCACTAGCAGAGAAGGATGGCCCGCCAATGCGGATGCGTATGGCCTCTTCCAGAATCGAGCCCATTCCTACCAGAAGCCCCTGCGCCAGGAAATAGCCCAGCAGCAGGCCCAGGCCCGTTCCGATAACGCCCAGCAGCAAACTCTCCGTGAGGATCATGCCCAGGATGGCTTTGCGCGATGCCCCGATGGCGCGCAGCATCCCGATGTCGCGGCGGCGCTCCACCACAACCGTGCGGAAGGTGATCAGGATGATAAAGCCGCCCAGTGCCAACGCCACCACCCCGAACATGGTGTAGATAAACGACCCGGCCTCCATCGCGGCGGCGAACTCCGACCCGGCCTCGTTGCCGCCCAGCTTGAATCCGTCGCCCAATCGCTCTAGCACTGCCTGCTGTACCGTGCCCTCGTCGCTGTCCGCTGTAAACTGCGCCTCAATGGTGTTGATCTGCTTTGGCAGGTTGAACAACGTCTGGGCGGTGACCAGCGGAATAATCAGCTCCTCGCTGCCCAGTGGCGGGCGACCCGTGGTAATCCCCACCACCTCAAGCGTCATGAGCCCAGACGCGGCGGGCAGGGTGATCGTATCGCCTACGCTCAGGCCACTGTCTTCCGCCAGTGTGTTGGAGATGAGCACGGTATGTTCATCATTGGCCTGCAAGAAGCGACCCTCTGCCAGCGAGACGGGCGTGACCTCAGCGGCCTGCTCTGGCACGATGCCACGCATGATAAAGGCCGCAATGGTCGTGCCATCCTGGATCGTTAGTGCCTGGGAGGCGGGGACAACCAGGGGGCGCGTTAGCGAGGGGGCCACCCGAGCCACGCCCGGCGTGTCCCGTATGGTATCTGCCACTTCCATATCGAACGCGCCGCGTGTCTCGCTGGTCACGGTCAGATCGACCTGCCCCGCCGCCGCGGAGAGGTTGTTTTGAAATGCCTCCTGGAAGGCGGGCAGAATCCCGTTGAAGCCAAAGAGGATTGTTACGCCAAAGACAATGGCGAGCAGGGTCAGGGCGGTGCGCAGCTTGCGCCCGCTCAGATACCGCAGGGCCAGGGTGAATGAGAGAGAGTTAATCATCTTGCGCCTCCTTTCAGGCCAGATGGCCGGCCACTGCCGGAACGGTGCCTGCGATGCTCGCCAGCGAGGTCTGATCGACCACCGCCCCATCCTTGATGAAGATGATGCGGTCTGCGTAGGCGGCGACCCGTGGATCATGGGTGACCATCATGACCGTGCGGCCCCACTCCGTTGCCACCTGCCGCAGGAGTCCCGCGATTTCGTCGGAGGCCAGGGAGTCCAGGTTGCCGGTGGGCTCATCCGCCAGGACGACGGCGGGTTCTGCCACCAGGGCGCGGGCCACGGCCACACGCTGCTGCTGCCCTCCGGAAAGTTGGCTGGGGCGATGCTCTATCCGCTGACCCAGACCGACGCACTCCAGCCAGGCGACGGCGCGCTCGCGGGACTCGGCAGGTTTTATCCCATCCAGCGTCAGGGGGAGCGCCACATTCTCGATGGCATTGAGCACGGGTAGCAAGTTGAAGAACTGGAAGATAAAGCCCAGGCGGCGGCGACGCAGCTCGGTGAGTTTGTCATCGTTCAGCGAGGTCAGCTCCTCGCCATCGATCCAGACAGTTCCCTCTGTGGGGCGGTCCAACCCCCCCGCGAGGTGCAGGAGCGTCGATTTTCCTGAGCCACTTGGCCCCATAACGGCAACGAACTCGCCTGCTTGCACGCTCAGAGTGACATGGTCCAGGGCCGTGACCGTCGCAGCACCCTGCCCGTAGCGCTTGGTCAGATTTTCAACTCGAATAGCAGTCATGGGTAACCTCCTGATAGCTGGGTGGGCACGAGGGATTGCTTTGTCTTAGTCGGTGCTGCGCTTCGGGGGCCGTCCACGCGGCTTCACCGGAGGTTCCGGCAGCGGCTGCCGCACGATCTCGGAGAGGCGTGCCTCCACTATCTCGATCCAGCGGAGGTCGGCCTCCAGGTGCATGATGGCCTTGTCGAAGAGCAGCACCTGGGCCAATTCGCGCCGGGGGTCAGCGCGGTTCCGCTGGAGGGTCAAGGCATGAAGCTCCTGGTAGAGCCCGGCCCGCTGCCGCTGGAGCAGATGACTGGGACCGCCCTGGCCTGTGGCGAGGCTGAGCATCAGCTTGAGAAACAATTCGTCTCGCTGGTGTCCGCGCTCGATGGCACTGGTCAGCCACTGCTCCAGTTCATTGCGCCCCTCCTCGGTGAGGGCATAGATCCGCTTTTCAGGTCCGCCCTCCTGCTCGACACCCTCCTGCCGCACGAGGCCACTGGCTTCAAGCCGCGTGAGCGTGGTGTAAATCTGGGCAGGCTTCACATCCCAATTTTGCTTGCCGCCCACTACCGCCTCGAAGGCAGCATGAAGCTCATAGCCGTGTCGCGGCTGTTGGGCGAGCAATCCAAGAAGGGCATTCCGTACAGACATGAAACTAATCCACAAGTTACTAGATTGATTTAGAGGATATATCCGTTTGCGGAGGCTGTCAAGCCGTATGGGGACAGGGTACTATTCATGGCATACATCTTGCAAAGGGCGTGCTTCTATATATCAATATTGACCCCTTTCTGTCTATCAGATGGGCATCTCTCCCATGTCAGCAAGGAATCTTCCATGATACCCTCTTCGCACATCCTTTCCACTGAAAGCGATATTCTCCTCACCACACTGGAGGAGCAGCGC
>JACCSL010000352.1 GCA_013812995.1 Ardenticatenales bacterium
CCAGGTCAATGGCAAACTTCGTTTTGCTTTGCCGGGTGATTCGCCCGCCTAAAGCGCCTACTGTTGGTAAAGCGCCTACTGTTGGCATCCGAGGCTTAGAAAGCCTGGGCTTTCTCACCCTTACGTCTGTAAATGTACATGGTCCTCCCTTATCTCCATTTCGATTACCATGTACCCATACTCAACCTGTTTGGCAAATATCAATTCCTTCATGCATGCCGCTACGGCCTCGGAGAGAACCTTTCGCCGATATTTCGGACAGAAAATCACATGATATTGAGAGCTATAGACAATGTTATGTTCAGTATGGTAGGGTTTGTTAGGTTGACTCAGTTCCATATATCGTTACCAATAGGTAGATGTCACCCGTATACTGTATTGAGTTTGAGTTATCAAGAGGCAAAAAGCGGCGGTGCGCAACAACGGCGAACCCACCCCCGCCTTCGGCCGCCCCTCCAAGGAGGGGAGCTTGCCTTGTAATTCCTTTGCCATTTGCCGTGGCTTTCGTCGTGCGTCGTTACTTTAGCCTTTCCCCTTTTAGGGGCCTACTTGGTGACCTTTGCCTTTTGCCTTTCCGTCCACCGAACGGGATACCCCATCGATGCCAATCCGAATCGAAGTCTACGATGTGAAGCAGCGTACCAACGCGACCCTCCAGCGCAACGCCCAGGCCCTGGGGCTGGCAGGCGTGCGAGCCATACGCAGCCAAACCCTCTATTTCCTCTCCGCTGACCCCGGCGCAGAATCTCTTGAGAGACTCTGCGCTTTTCTTTTGGCCGACCCCGTGACCGAGGAAGCCCGCTGGTATGACCTCGCGCAGTCGCAAAGCAGCGATCTCCCGCCTAACACCGTGATCATCGAGGTGGCATATCGCCCCGGTGTGACGGATGTGGCGGCGCGCGAGCTGGAGCGCGGCATGGTCGAGATGGGCCTGCCGTCGCTCCAGGCCGCGACGGGGGTTCGCTACGAGGTCGAGGGCGAGGTGGGGCGCGAGGAGGTGCAGCGCCTCGCGCGGCAACTGCTCTGCAATGAAACGGTGCAGCGTTATACGCTCGGCCCCATTCCCCCGCTCTTCTCGCGGGAGGCCGCTGCGGACGCAACGGTGGCGCAGGTACCCCTCGATGGCCTCTCCGATGAGGATTTGCAGCGGCTGAGCCGCGAGCGCCTTCTCTCGCTGGACCTGGCCGAGATGCAGGCTATTCGGGAGCATTTCGCCACCGTGGGTCGCGCGCCAACGGATGTGGAACTCGAAACGCTGGCACAAACCTGGTCCGAGCACTGTGTTCACAAGACCTTCCGCGCGGAGATCGCCTTCACGATGAAAAACGCGGCAGGCGATACCATCCACCAGGAAACGGTAGACGGCCTGCTAAACCATTATCTGCGCCGCGCCACGGAGCAGATAGCACCAGCGTGGCTACGCTCCGCCTTCGTGGACAACGCGGGCATCATCGCCTTCGACGACGAGTACGATCTGGCCTTCAAGGTCGAAACGCACAACCACCCCTCGGCGCTGGAGCCCTTTGGCGGGGCGAATACGGGTGTCGGCGGGGTCGTACGAGATATCATCGGCGTCTCCGCGCGTCCCATCGCCACCACCGATGTGCTCTGCTTCGGGCCGCAGGAGCTACATCCGGGCGAGGTTCCGGAGGGGGTCTTGCACCCGCGCCGCATCGCGGCGGGCGTCGTCGCGGGCATTGGTGACTATGGCAACAAGCTGGGGATCCCCACGGTCAACGGGGCCATCGTCTATGACCGGGGCTACATCGGGAACCCACTGGTGTACTGCGGCTGCGTGGGGCTGCTGCCGCGCGGCAGCCATCGCTCCGAGCCACAGGCGGGCGACCTCATCGTGGCGCTGGGCGGGCGAACCGGGCGTGACGGGCTGCATGGGGCGACGTTCTCCTCCGCCGAGCTGACCCACGAGACCATCGAGCAGGCGGGCAGCGCGGTGCAGATCGGCGACCCTATCACGGAAAAGGGGCTGATCGAACTCATTGAGGCGGCGCGCGACGAGCAGCTCTACCATGCCATCACAGATTGTGGCGCGGGCGGCTTCTCCTCGGCGGTCGGCGAGATGGGCAAAGAGCTGGGCGTGGATGTCGATCTGGCACAGGTGCCGCTCAAGTATCCGGGGCTGCGCCCGTGGGAAATCTGGCTCTCCGAGGCGCAGGAGCGCATGGTTATTGCCCTCCCGGGCGAAAACCTCGCGCGCTTGCAGGCGCTTGCCGCGCTCTGGGAGGTCGAGCTCTGCGTGCTGGGCCGCCTGACCGGAGAGGGACAGTTGCTCGTCCGCTATGAGGGCGAGATCGTGGCGGAGATGCCGATGGACTTCTTACACGAGGGTCTGCCGCGCCGCCAGATGACAGCGCTCTGGCAGGAGCCTGCCGTGCCGCGCACCCCGCGCCTGGAGCCGATAAGTCTCAACGAGGCACTCCTGGCGCTCCTCGCCGACCCCAATGTTGCCAGCAAGGAGGACGTCATCCGCCGCTACGACCACGAGGTGCGCGGCGGAACCCTCGTGCGCCCCCTGGTTGGCCCGGAGATGGATGGACCGTCGGACGCGGCGATGCTCAAGCCGCTGCGCACCTGGGGCGACCCCCGCGCGTTCACGCTGAGCAATGGCCTCAATCCCTGGTACGGGCGGCGCGATCCCTACCGCATGGCAATCAGTGCCATCGACGAGGCCATTCGCAATGCGGTGGCCGTGGGCGCGGACCCCAACCAGATCGCGATTCTCGATAATTTCTGCTGGGGTAATCCCACCTACCCGGACCGGCTGGGCTCGCTCGTGCGTGCCTGTCAGGGTTGCTATGATGGGGCGATGGCCTACCGGACCCCCTTTATCTCGGGTAAAGACAGCCTCTACAACGAGTTCAACGGAAAGCCCATCCCTGGCACGCTGCTCATCTCCGCCATCGGCATCGTGCCCGACTTTGAGAAACGCTTGACGATGAACCTCAAGCAGCCGGGTAACCTGCTCTATCTGCTCGGGGAAACCAAAGCGGAGCTGGGCTGCTCGCTGCTCTACCGCCTGCTGGGCGATGTCGGTGGCGAGGTGCCAGGGCTGCCGGAGGGCGCGCTGGCCCGTTACTGTCTGCTGCATCAGGCTATCCAGCAGGGCTGGCTCGTCGCCGCGCACGACCTGAGCGAGGGCGGGCTGGCGCTGTCGCTCGCGGAGATGGCGCTGGCCGGGCGGCTGGGCGCGTCGGCCCAATTACCCGCCACCGACCTGACGAGCACCGAGCAGCTTTTCAGCGAGAGCAACGGTCGTCTCCTGCTAGAGGTGCTACCTGAGCACGCCGAGGCGTTGGAGGCGCACTTCGCGGGCGAGCCACTGTTCCGCCTGGGCACCGTCACGGAAGAGCCCATGATTCGCATTGCCCAGGGCGACAAGTCGCTCATCGAGGTGACGGTGGGGGCGGCGGTGCGAGCATGGAAGCGAGAAGGAACCTCATGACAAAACCAATCATCCTCATCCCCCACGCGCCTGGCACGAACCGGGACGGGGACGCCGCACGCGCCATCGAGCTGGCGGGCGGCGAGGCGCGCATCCTCCATCTCAACCAGCTACGCGAGCACCGCAGCGCCTTCCGCGAGGCGCAGATGATGCTCCTGCCCGGTGGCTTCTCCTACGGGGACGCGCTGGGCGCGGGGCGGCGCTGGGCGCTGGACCTCGAACTGCTCTTCTACGATGAGCTGCGCGAGTTCGTCGAGTCGGGGCGGCGGGTGCTCGGCATCTGCAACGGCTTCCAGGTGCTGGTCAAGGCGGGGCTACTGCCCGCCTGGAAGGAGAGCAATGGCCGCCGTAGCGTGACGCTCACCCACAACGAGAGCGGCCACTTCGAGTGCCGCTGGATCCATCTGGCCGTCAATCCCCTCTGCCGGGCCGACTACCTCCAGGTGCTGAATGACCTCATCTTCTGCCCCATCGCCCACGGTGAGGGCAACCTCCAGGTGCGCGACGAGGAGACGCTAAAGCGGCTGGAGTCCGAGGGGCTCGTTGCCTTCCGCTACGTTGGCAGGCAGGGGCAGGGAGCCGGGGGCACGTATCCTGTCAATCCCAACGGCTCCGTGGCAGACATCGCGGGCCTCTGCAACGCGGCGGGCAATGTCCTTGGGCTCATGCCGCACCCGGAGAACCACATTGTCGCGGTCCAGAACCCGCTGGGACGCCAGGATCAACTGGGCTTGACCCTGTTTCGGGCGATGATCTGGGAGGGATGATGAACGGCTATTTTCCGGCTCCCGAGCAGCATCGCACCGAGCACTTTCTGCTGCGCACCTACTATCCGGGCGACGGGCCGCTCCTGGCCGACGCAACGAATCACTCTTACGAGCATCTCCGACCCTTCCTCCCCTGGGCACTCCCGTATCAGAGCAACGACGACGCGGAGATGCTTGTGCGCCGCTTCCGCGCCCGCTACCTGACGGCCGAGGATTTCACGCTGGGCATTTTCTCTCTCAATGGCTCACAACTGCTGGGCGGAACGGGCTACCATCTGCGCGAGGGCGCGGGGCTCAAGAACCAGAGCGCCGAGATCGGGATGTGGATTCGGGCGAGCGCGGCCAGGCAGGGGGTGGGCACAGCGGTTCTCCGCGCCCTCCTGCGCTGGGGTTTCACCGAGTGGCCCTGGGAGCGGCTCTCCTGGCGCTGTGTGGCGCGCAACCAGGCAAGCCAGCGCACCGCGCAGAAAGCGGGCCTTGTTCAGGAGGGGCGGCTACGAGCGTACGAGCGGCAGCCAGATGGCAGCCGCGATGATATGATCTACTTTTCGATACTACGCGAGGAATGGCTCGCCCAAGGAGCAGAGGCGTGAAACAGATTGCCCCAGGATTGCACACCTTCACGGGCCTGATGGCGGGCCGCGTCTATCTGATTGAGGACGCCGATGGGCTGACGATCATCGACACGAGTATCGCGATGGCCCCGGAGCGAATCGTGCGCCAGTTGGAGCAGGCAGGACATACGGCCAAAGCTGTCAAGCGTATCCTGATTACCCACGGACACCCCGACCACATCGGTGGGCTGCCAAAGCTCCAGGCGATGACAGGCGCAGAGGTGATTACCTCCGAGACGGAGAAGCCCGTGGTGGAGGGGCGCGAGGTCGTGGCACGCGCCCCCAAGGAATCACTCTCTGCCCTATCTCGGCTCATGCTTCCGAAAGAACAGCGCTTCCCCGGCACCCCCGTTCACCGCACGGTTCAGGGTGGCGAGGTGCTCGCCGAGGTCATGGGTGGTCTCCAGGTGGTAGCGACGCCCGGCCACAGCCCCGGCCATATCGCTTTCTGGCAGCCGGAGCGGCGTATTCTCTTCTGCGGGGATGTTGTGATGGGAATGATGGGGTTGACTCTGCCCTTCGCCGCCTTCACGGTCGATATGGCAGAAAACAAGCGGTCGGTGGCCCGCCTCACCGCGCTGGCCCCTGCTATTCTGTGCCTCGGCCACGGTGAGCCCGTGACCGAGGGCACGAGCCAGCGGCTCCACACCTTCGCGCAGAAAGTCGGGGCCGCAACGTGAGCCTCCTCAGACTATTCTCATAACCAAACACCCTCATTTAAGAGAGAAAAAATATGAGTCTTTCCTATTGGCAGGCCGATGCCGGGCTGGCCTAGTGGTGCGTCAAGCGTCGATGGATGAGACCGTAAAACGTAATGCGTAAAACGTAAAACGACCTCGCTACCCCACACCGCGGACGACCAGAGCGCCTTGCGTTTTACGTGTTAGCAACCCTTCCCCTGCAAGCCCATCGGTGCTACCAGGGAGGGCATTGATCTGTTCAATGCCCCCAGCCTCGTTGGCGTCGCGCTGCCCGAACAGAGCAGCGAGCGCAGCATACTCTCCGACAAGGGCGTTGTGACGACGCGCGATGCCTCCTCCCAGGACCCCTATTCTACGTTTCACTCCTGTGGTATCATCGCCCTATGGCTATCGTCTCTCGTCGCTGCCTTTTTGGAGTTGTTCTATAGCACTGCAACGCCCCGCCACTCTCAGCCATCTGATGATTCGCCCGGATGCTGCCACCTATCAGGCACTTGTCGAGTCGAGTTTCCTGCGCGAGGAATTTGCCTGGACCGAGGATCGCACCACTGTTGCCAATCAGAATCGTAGCTGGCGCGGCCTTTACCTTTATGGAGAAAACAATTATTTTGAATTCCTGGACCCGGTCACTACCCCCTGGTCGAGCCCGGACGGCATCGCCTTTGGGGTGAACGAGCCAGGGGCGGGACGTGAGATTCAGGGCCGACTCCAGACGCAGCTGGAACGGGAAGTGGGCTACTGGCCCCGGACCCGCGTGTACGACGGGCGAGAGGTGCCCTGGTTTGACTACATCGGTTATAACCAGGGCGACGAGCCGCTGTGGAGCTGGGTCATGGAATTTCACCCGGATTTTCTGAAAGCGTGGCACCCTGAGTTGCCTCCCAGCGAGGGCGGAATAACGCACCGGGCGGTGCTGACGCGCTACCGCGCCACGCTTGGGGAGCGCGATACCTCCGCGCCACGCTATTTCAAGGATGTGACCGAGGTGATGCTGGCCCTGCCCCCCGAGGTGGCGCTGCGATTGGCCCAGAAGGTCGCGACGTATGGGTACACGGTGGCGCAGAACGAGCAGGGTCTTCGCTGTGAGGGGCCAACGGATCGTCTGTTCATTCTCCCTGCCACGCCGTCTTACTCAGGAATCATCGCATTCAAGATGGCGCTCCACCGCAACAAACCGGCGCAGACCCTCTACCGCTTTGGCTCCCAATCCACTTTGATGTTCCACAATGATCAAACGGCAACATGGATGCTGAGAGGAGATTTCTGATGCAACAACCCAAACGTAAGGCAGCCGCCAATGTCTTCATGGAGCAGAATGTTCAGCAGACGAACGATCTCATGGAGGATCAGGACCGCGATGAGGCGCTGGCGTACCCCGTAGGAGGGCTACCCAACAGCCTCGACATGCCCTACCCGGTGGCACCCTCTGCCGCGATGCCCCAGCAACAGGTCGCCACAGGCTATGCGGGTCCTGGCGGTGGAGACTACGGGCGGCAGCAGGCCCGCAACCGGTCGTCTGTCTCGCGCAGTCCGGTCCCGCAGGATGGACTGAAGACCTCTGAGGAGCTACAGCTGGAAAAAGAGCCGCTCCAGGTGCGCGAGACGGGCGTCTGGTTCTGGCGGCGCATCATCGTGCCGCCCAACGCCTACGTGGTGCATACCCGCATGGGGCGAAAGGAGCCGGTGACGCTGGGGCTTGGCCTCTCCTTCCATTACAACCCGCTCACCGATGCCTACCTCGTTGTCCCCGCCGCGATGCAGACCATCGGGGTGGTCGCCAACTGCATCAGCAAGGAAAAGCAGGGCATCAACGTCCTCGCCTACGTGCAGTGGCAGATCAGCGATTTTGCCGTGGCCTACCGCCGCCTCGACTTCTCCGACATCCGCGACCCGCTAGGCATCGTCAACGCCCAGCTCCGCGAGCAGGCCGAGGCGGCCATCAAGGACAAGATCGCCACGATGAGCGTGGAGGAGGTGCTGACGGACAAGGAACCCATCATTGAGGAGCTTACCACGCGCCTCAAGGCGGTGGCCGAGGGACGCAAGGCGGGCAGAGAGATCGATGGTCGCGACGAGGGGCTTGGGATCAAGATCGTGACGGTGCAGCTCAAGGAGGCCATCGTTAGCTCGCAGCGCCTCTGGGAGCATCTCCAGGCTCCCTTCCGCTACGAGCAGGAAAAAACCGCCCGCATCAGCTACCTGCTGGCTCAGGATGAGATTCGCCAGAAAGAGCTGGAGAATCGGCAGATCGCCGAGACCAGCGAGGCGGAGACCCGCGTTGCCATTGAGCGTATCAAGCAGAGCAAGGATACCGAAGCGTTGCAACTGCGCCTGACCGAGGAAGCGACCCGCTTCACCCGCACGCAGGAGAGTACCCGCCAGCGGATTGAGCTGGAGGAAGCGACGACGCTGACCCGGCGCGTGTCGGAGCGCCGTCTGGAGGAGCAAGCCTTCGCGGTCGAGCAGGAGCGCAAGCTGGCCGAACTGCGCCGCACCCAGGAAGAGGCACTGGAGCGCACGCGCCTCGACACGGAGAACCGGGCGCGTCAGAAAGCGTTACAGGTCGAGCAGGCGCTTCGTGAGATGATAGAGGAGACGCGTCTGGCCGTGCAACGCTTCCAATCCGAGCAGCAGCGGTTGGAGCGCGAGACGACCCTGCTCCAGCAGCAATCCGAGTTCAAGCAATTCTCCCAGGAGCAGGCAGATCGACTCCAGCTACAGGTGCTGGAGGCCGAACTGGGGCGGGAGCGGCAGCAGATCGAGATGCGCCTGGCTCTGGAAGAGGAGAGAAATCGCGTCCGCATGGCTCTGGCCGAGCGCGAGGCTGCGATTGCGCGCCTTCACCAGGAAGTTCGCAACCTGATGAACGAGCGCGATCTCGCCAGCCGCCTCATCGAGCAGCTTCCCACCCTCGCCGCAGAGATGCCCGAGATTCACGAGCTTCGCGTGCTCCAGACCGGGAACGGCGACGGTGCCTTCGATGCCCTGCCAACGTTTCTCGCCAAGCTCCTCGCCGTCGCGGACAGCATGGGCATCCCACTGACGGGCAAGACGAACGGGGATCAGCAATAAATGGCACTCACCTCCAGTATCTCGAACCCATATGGGATCTCCGTCTTTGGTTCCGCCGTCATTCGCGTTACGCCCGATGTGGTAGCACTTGACTTCTCGGTGTCTCGCCTGGAACAAAAACCGAAGGATGCCTTCAAGAAGACGCACGAGGCGACGCAGCAAATACGAAGCTACTTATCACGGGCACAGGTGGGCGATGTTGGCTCCTCGCACATTACCCTTTCTAAGACGACACGCCACATCAACGGTGAATACCGCTTTTTGGGATACACAGCCCGTGTTGCGTTTCAAATCCTGTTACGAAAGCTGGACCAGATGGAAGAGATACTCGCAGGCGTCATTGACGCGGGTGCCAACGAGGTAGACGCAGTCAGGTTTGACACCACCCACCTCAAGGAAATACGGGCGGAGGCGCGGCGACAGGCCGTGACAGCCGCCCGTGAGAAAGCAGAGAATTATTGCAAGGCGGCGGGTGTCTCGCTGGGCGAGATTCTTCACATTGAGGACGTCAACCCGGAGAGTCTGCGCGGTCATATGAGCCATGTGCAGATCGAAGCTCAACTCGACGATGACGATACCCCCCGCGCCTTTGATCCAGGCAGCATCGTTGTCACCGCAGCGGTCAACCTGGCCTTTAGCCTTGTTCAACCCGTTTCAAACCCATGAGAACGCTACTATGAACTACTCCGACTACCAACACATTCTCTTCGAGCGGCGCGAACCAGGGATTCTCTGGATGACGCTGAACCGCCCGGAGGTGCTGAACGCGGCGGATCGCCGCCTGCACACCGAACTGGTGGAGATCTGGAAGACGATCAACCAGGACCCCACCGTGCATGTCGCGGTGATTACCGGGGCGGGCCGCGCCTTCTCGGCGGGTGGCGACCTGAAGCTCGTGGAGGATGCCTACCAGAACTATGACGAGATTCTACGCATCCTCGACGAGGCGCGCGACCTGGTCTACAACATTCTCCATTGCCAGAAACCGATCATCTCCGCGATCAATGGGCCAGCGGTCGGAGCGGGGCTCGTAGTGGCGCTGCTGGCGGACATCAGCATCGCCGCCGAGGGCGCGCGGCTGGCCGACGGGCATGTGCGTATGGGCGTAGCGGCGGGCGATCACGCTGCCATCGTCTGGCCGCTGCTCTGCGGCATGGCGAAGGCGAAGTATTATCTCATGACCAGCGATTTCGTCAGCGGGCGCGAGGCGGAGCGCATCGGCCTCGTGTCTCTTTGCGTGCCCGACGAGGAGCTTCTGGAGAAAGCCATGAGTGTGGCAACGACCCTGGCAACGGGGCCACGCCACGCCATCCGCTTCACCAAGCGCGCCCTTAACCAGTGGCTGCTCCAGGCCGGACCCATCTTTGACCACTCGCTCGCGCTGGAGATGCTCAACTTTTTCTCGCCGGATATGATGGCGGGCGTCGAGGCGATCCGCAGCAAGACGCCGCCCCGCTACCCATCGAGTGCTGCAAGTGACCAGAGTTAGACAACATGCTTGCTCCCGATACGCTCATTCATAATCGCTACCGCATCGTGCGCCTCATGGGTGAGGGCGGCATGGGCACTGTCTACGAGGCGATAGACGAGCGCCTCGGCTATTCGGTGGCCCTCAAACAAACGCTGGTGGGTGGACCCGCGCCGATGGAGCACACCTTCGAGCGCGAGGCGCAGCAGCTTGCCCGGCTGCGCCACCCCGCGCTGCCTGTGGTCAGCGACTTCTTCACGGACGAGGCGGGGCAATTCCTGGTGACGTCGTTCGTCCCTGGCGATGACCTGGCAAAGCAGTTGGCGGTGCGCGGCAAGGCTTTTTTCCTGGAGCAGATGCTACGCTGGGCCGACGAGCTGCTTGATGTTCTGGAGTACCTGCATAGCCGCCAGACGCCCGTCCTGCATCGCGACATCAAGCCGCAGAATCTCAAGGTGGGGAAGCGAGGCGAGCTCATACTGCTGGACCTTGGGCTGGTGAAGGACAGCCCCTTGCCGACCTCGCACGCACGCGGGGTCAGCAGCGGCTTTGGCTACACCCCGCTAGAGCAGATTCAGGGCGAAGGCACCGACCCGCGCAGCGACCTCTACGCCCTCGCCGCCACACTTTACCACCTGGCCACCAACCATCCGCCTGCCGATGCCCTGCGGCGTGCGAGCTATCTCGCGCGCCGCCAGCCTGACCCGCTCCGCCCGCCGCGCGAGATCAACCCACTGCTCCCCTTCACCTTTGCCAATCTGCTGATAGCGGCGCTCTCCCTGGACCCGGCGGGGCGACCCAGCAGTGCCCAGGCTATGCGCTTTGCCATGTACGAGGAGCGAACCGGCAAGGCCAAAGCCCTGCCAATATTGCAGCCGGCTGTGGAGCGCACAATGCCGATTGTGGAAAAAGCAGCAGCGAAGCCCAAGCGGCAGTCTCAGCTCATCACCGCGCTGCCAGAGCCCACCCAGCCGCTGCCTCATGTCGCCACCCGCTCCAAAAATAAGCCTATCTGGTACCTGTGGATGGCAGGCGCAACCCTGGCAATCATCCTGTTCGGTGGGGGAGCCTGGTGGCTAGCCGCG
>JACCSL010000395.1 GCA_013812995.1 Ardenticatenales bacterium
GGCCCCGAGTTCATGGTCAAGGGGGGCATTGGCTCGGCCTCGCTGCGCATCGGTGGGAATGTCACTGTGGGAGCGCTGGCAGCGGTCAATGCCTTCGGCGATGTGATTGATCCCGGCTCGGGTGAGATCATCGCCGGGACGCGGCGGCCCCAGTTGGGCGGCTTCCTCCACACCGCACGAGCGATGCGGCACAATCTCGATCAGACCATGCTACGCGGCTTTACCAACACCACCCTCGCCGTGGTTGCCACCGATGCTCCCCTCTCCCGTGCCCAACTGACCATGCTTGCCAGCGCCGCCCACGATGGCATGGCCCGCGCCATCAACCCGGTCCACACGATGCTGGACGGAGACACCGTCTATGCGCTGTCCACGGGGACGCAGAGCGGAGGAAATCTCGTGGCGATTGCCAGCGTCGCAGCCGAGGTGCTCAGCGAGGCTATTCTCCGCGCCGTACGCGCCGCGGAGAGCCTGCATGGCGTCCCGGCGATTCGCGATTTGTAATCAGAGAGGCAATGATGGCATTCCCACCTAATCCCGGTGCCAACCCGGATGCCGAGCTGCCCGACACCCTGCACTTCCTACCGCAAGAGGCTGACTTCGCGCTGCTGGGGCAGCCCACCAACTGCTACCTGATCTTTACGGAGCGCGGCACGCTGGTGGTTGATCCGCCCTCCCAGCGCGCTGAGGCGTTGGACGAGATCGAAGGCGCAGCACGCGGCCCCATCGCAGCGATTCTCTTGACCCACACGCACCCGGACCACATCGGCGGCGTAGCGGCGCTGGCGGCGCGCTCCGGGGCAATGGTCTATGGGCATCCCGCCGCGCCGACATCGCTACCAGATGAGTTGCCCTTCCATTCCCTGGAGGAGGGGGATGAGTTTGAAGGATGGCTCATCCACGAGACGCCAGGGCACCGCCTGGACAGCCTCACCTTTTACCAGCCAGCCACAGGGATTGCCATCGTGGGTGATGTCGTCGCGGGAGCAGGGACGGTCATCATCGACCCACCCGATGGCGACCTCTTTGATTATCTGCGTACCCTGCACCGCCTGCGCGACGAGATTCGCCCGGCGCTTCTCTGCCCCGGCCACGGTCCACTCATCGACCAGCCGGAGACGCTGCTCACCCACTTCATCCAGCATCGCCTCGGTCGCGAGCAGCTTGTCCTGGCCGCGCTGAGCCAGAACCCGGCGAGCCTCGCTGACCTGTTGCCGCGCGTCTACGCGGACACTCCGCCCGCGCTCTATCCCCTTGCCGAGCGCTCCCTGCTCGCCCACCTGCTGAAGCTGGAAAGGGAGGGTCGGGCAAGGCAGGAGGGGATCAGGTGGGAAGGAGCGGTAGGGTGATACAAGCCTGGACCCGATCTATCTTTCAACAAAAGCTTCTTCTTGTAACAATCGCAATCAACTTCTATCTTCTTTTTGAAAGTACCACCCGTGTAAATACAAGTTGTAACTATTTTTAGCTTATCCCAACTCTGGACGCGCGCCCCGTCCACGTACCACCCGTGTAAATACAAGTTGTAACTATTTTTCTCTTGGAACTCTTGTTTACGTGTTGAGTGGCTTCATACTTCTACTGTTACTCCTGCTATCCTTAGGATCATTCATTCGAAAAGTAAAATTGGAGGGGTTAAAATCTCTGATACCTCTATTGTTGAATATTTGCACACTTATGATTATTCTCGGCATACCTTTACATCAGTGGTGGAACAAGTTCTTCTTTCGCTTAAATAATCACACCTTTCAAGCTGTGGTTGTCATGGTGGAATCAGGTGAAATTCAACCTGACGAAAATCATATTGCACAACTACCACCACCCTATGAGTATCTATCTCGCTGTGGCGGCGAGATAATGATAGATCAAAGTAATGGGATTACGCGCGTCTTCTTCTATACTTATCGAGATATGTTTGATGATTTTGCAGGCTATCTGTACCGCTCTGACTTCAATCCACCGCAGAAAAATGATTTTGAAGAACGTACGAATAGATTGCGTTCATGGTCATGGTTTGAGCAATTACGTCCGTACTGGTATTTCTGTACAAATGTTTGATAGATAGGATATCGAGAACCGCATAGGTAGACCCTGAGGAACTTTCCCAATGAGCTCATCAACCATCCCCCTACGACCCGGAATCACGAACCCGAGCCTCTGGTATCCCCAGCGACCACCCGAGGCCCAGTGGAAGCGCATCCGGCTGGCGGTGATGGAGCGCGACGACTGGAGCTGTGCCGCGTGCGGCCATCGGGCCAAAAAGTGGATGAACACGCACCATCTTGAAGATAGCGGCGACCATCGCCTTGAGAATCTTGTTCCGCTCTGTGTGGCGTGTCACACTGTCATGCACGTTGGGCGCAGTCTAATGGAAAAGATCGTCGAGGTATGGCAGAGCGAGATGTCGCAGGTTGACATCGTGCGCCGCACGCGCGAGGGGATCAAACAGGGTCTCTCGCTGGCTCAGATCAAAAAGACGCTGCCCTTGAGCCCCGGCCCCTATCCGCCAGAGTCTTTGCAGTACGCAAACGATCTGATACGAAAGATCGGAACGAGCCCCAGAGCCTACCTGGAGGAGCCGCTGTGTGCTATTTTTGTCAACCTGACCCGTTGGCAACTTGAGGAATAGCAAATCTGCGAACGAACGGAGTCAAACCAATGGCAAATAAAACATTAGATCAGCACATCGAGGCATCGCCAGATGTGAGGAGTGGGAAGCCACGAATCGCAGGACGGCGCATCACAGTGGCAGATCTTGCCATCTGGCACGAGTGGCTAGGGTATAGTGTGGACAAAATTGCCACAGAGCACGATTTGACCCTGGCAGATATTTACGCTGCTCTTGCCTACTACCATGACAATCGCACCGAAATAGATACTAGCATCCGCAAGAGTCAGGCGTTTGTACAGGCACTTCAGCAGCAAATACCCTCCAAGTTACCAAAGCGCCAATGAGCAATGTGCAATTCTACATGAATGAGCATATCGCTTTGTCCATTTCCGCAGGGCTGCGACGACGTGGCGTAGCTGTTCTTACAACCCAAGAGGCGGGAATGCTCGGTAGACCGGACCCCGACCAGCTTTTTCTTGCCGCCTCTCAAGGGTGAGTACTTGTTACTCAGGATGATTTCTTGAAACTCCATGCTCAGGGTGTAGAACACAGCGGCATCGCATACGCCCCGCAGCAAACACCCATCGGGTCACTTTTGCGCGGCTTGCTGTTGATTTACCAGGTGCTCGGACGAGCACATTCAGGCGATTCGTGAGAATTGGGAGCGAGTGAGCGCAGACGGATGACCTAACCTCTGCGCTCAACCTGCTCCTCGTAGGAGCGCTCCACGGTGCGAATCAGATGGGTGATGGTCTCGTTGACAGGCGTGGGAATGCCCAGCGCGGCCCCTTCCTGGACAATCGCGCCGTTGATGACCTCGATCTCCGTGGGCACGCGGCGCTGAACATCGGCGAGCATGGAGGAGACATTGCCCGCTGTGGCGCGGGCCACCCCGAGGGCGCGGCCCACCGGATCATCCGAGAGCGGAATGCCCTTCGCGCGCGCCACCGCCGCTGCCTCCTCGACGGCGGTCCGGAGCAGGGCTACCGCGTCCTCGTGCTCGGCCAGA
>JACCSL010000435.1 GCA_013812995.1 Ardenticatenales bacterium
CTCCCAGGCCAATCATTTCAGTCCTCAAATCAGCCTTGACCACCTTGATCTTAAAGAGGACGATTTGATGCTCGCTATCGGAGAGAAATTGATTCCCATCTATGACCTTGCCTTTGAAACGGAGATGGACCGTAGCGTTCAATATGCCAATGCCGCTATTCTTGCCAATGTGGCGCGCGAGGTTTTCCTGGACGTCAGCCACCGCCGTCTCTTCGTCAAAGCCTTCGTCATGGAACTGTCCCGCCAGCACCACAACGGGGAGCGTGTCCTGACGGAGTCTGAGGCCGTTCAGATCATTCGCGGCCTGGCTGATGAGTTACGCGGCGGCGAGACGCCGCCCTACTGAGCACCCTTATGATTGGTGAAGTGGTTGAGCATCCCCAGTATGGACGGGGGCAGGTGGTTGCGGCCTATCGCAATGGGTCGGAGTGGATGGTGCGCTTCGAGAGTGGTCTTCGCTTCCGTCGTCCCCGGCAAGAATTCGTCGGTGAGGGCGATATCGCCCCGACCAAGAGCGTGGTGCCGCCGCTCCTGAATCTTCCCCCTCCCATGACGCAGACACAGTTCGAGGCCCGCCAGCTCATTGAGGCCCTACGCTTCGGGGTGGCACCTGCCCAACACGCCCGCGAGTTCACGATAGGGTTGGAGGCCGAGCGGGCCAGTGTGAGCACGGCGCTCAACGAGGCACACCAGGAGGGCGGCGGGGTGCGGGCGGTGCTTGGGGAGTATGGTTTTGGGAAGAGCCACATTGTCGAGTTGACCGCGCAGGAGGCACTGGCGCGGAATTTCCTCGTGGCAACCGTGAGCCTTGACCTGCTTGAACTTCCCCCCCATCGACCCTTCGATATCTATTCTGCTCTGATGCGCAATGTGCGCTACCCTGATAGTGATGAGCGGGGCCTTGGGCCACTGCTGGAGAGAGCGAGCAGCGGGCGAAATTTACTGGCACCCCTTCGTGACCTTGCGCCCACGGGGCTTGATCCCCTGATGATGGCATTGGAAGCATTCGGTGCGACTTCCTCGGTGCGCCAGCGCGCAGCATGGCAGCAGTGGCTCATGGGTGGACGGCGCGTGACCCTGATGAACAAAGCCACGCCGCGCGGGATCAAGTTTCCCTCCATCTATCGTGTCGGTCATAATGCGCGCCAGATTACCTATCTGCTGACAGCCATCAGCACCCTTGCCCGCCTCGCCAACTATAGTGGCCTCTGCATTCTAATTGATGAGGCGGAGAGCTACTCGCTCCTGGGTGTCCAGCAGCGCCCCAAGGCAAACCTATTCTTCAAGGCCATGATTCTCGCGGCACTCCGCCATCGCCAATCGCGGATCACCCCCGACGAACTCCCACAGCATCGCTACCGCGAGTATCCGGCCTTCTACGATGCGGGGCAGAGCCTCTTCTTTCTCTTCACTATCACACACAGCGAAAATCAACTCCCTCTGAATGCGTGGCTTGATCCTGAACATGTCATCCTGTTGAATCCGCACCACACTCCCCAGGAGATTGGGCAGTTCCTCCAACAGCTTCAGGGCTACCATGCTCACGCCTATGGCTACGAGCCGGGCGAGCGGCAGGGTCAGGTGCGCCGCGCCGCCTCGGAACTGCTGGCTCAGGGGTTGCGCAACGACCGCCTGAGTCTGCGGGGGCTCGTTCGTCTATCAGTGGAACTCTACGATCTCCTCTATCTGTATCCGGGGTATGAGAGCGCCCTCCTGCTCGACGAGTTACGCGCTCAAATGCGTTGATGCATGAGCAATCCTCTGGACCTCAAGGCAAAACTGGGACATACCTGGGTTCCCTTCTTCGCTCGCCACGGCAACTTCACGGAGGTGCAGCGCCAGGCAATCCCTGCGATTCTCTCCGGGCATAATACGCTGGTGATGGCGGCGACTGCCTCCGGCAAGACAGAGGCAGTGCTGGCACCGCTGTTGGAGCGGCATGTCTTCTCTGAAAAAACCGCTTCTGAGCTTCGGGTTCTTTACCTGTGCCCCACGCGCGCGCTGGTTCGCGACCTCTACCTGCGATTAGCCGCACCCTGTAAAGAGATGCGCGTTCGGTTGGCAATGAAAAGCGGCGATACCGGCCCACTCTCCTCACGAAACCCACCCACTATCCTGCTGACCACTCCTGAATCCACTGACTCTCTTCTGACCCGTGTGCCCCGCCTTTTTGTGTATCTGCGGGCCGTGGTGCTCGACGAAATTCATCTCTTTGATGGCAGTGTGCGGGGCGACCAGCTATGGTGCCTTCTCCAGCGCATCGAGCGCATTCGGGCATACCACCAGCAAACGGCAGGCATACCAGGGGAGCGGCCTCTTCAGCGCATAGCCCTCTCCGCGACGGTGCCTGATCCGACGGGGATCGCCGCGCGCTACCTGGAGAGTGCAAAGGCGACTACAAGGATCGTCCATGTTCCGGGGGGTCGAGCCATTGAGGCGGACATGGTGCCTATCAGTGCTCTCGCTGAGCTTACGAGTGCCCTCAACGAGCGGGCGTCCCATAAGACGCTGTTATTCTGTAACACGCGCAACGAGGTCGAACAGGTGGCTGTCTACCTGCGCCAGCATCTGGGCTATGAGGCTCGTATCTTCGTGCATTACTCGAACCTGGACGCGCGGGAACGTCGGCAGACAGAGACGGAGTTTGCCAAAGCAGCCATCGCGCTCTGCGTGAGCAGTTCTACCCTGGAGCTCGGCATCGACATCGGCGACATCGACGATATCGTGCTGCTTGGCCCACCGCCTGACACAACCTCTTTCCTCCAGCGCATCGGGCGGGGGGCGCGGCGGCAGAATCGCACCCCGGTGCTTTGCCTGGCCCGCTCTTCTCTGGAAGTGCTACGCTTCGCTGCCCTGCTGGCGCTCGCCAAAGTCCCTGGCGGATCAATCATTCCCGGACACCCGTCCCCCTACACCTTCCGTCCCTCGGTTCTGGTTCAGCAAACGTTTAGCCTTCTCAAACAGAGTCCGACCGGGGGGCTGCGCCTCGCGGATTTGCGCGCACTCGCCCCCCATGAGATAGAGGAAAGCAGCCTGCACGCCATCCTCAATCACCTGGGTATGACAGACCATCTCAGGCAGGGGCGGCCCGGCGAGTGGCGCGCTGGCACGGCACTGGATGAGTTGGTGGACGCGCACGAGATCTACAGCAATCTGGGCGGTGAGTTACTGGGGGCAACCGTCATCGATGCCTACACAGGACGGCCCATTGCTCGTGCCGAGCGACCACGGTCCAAGGGGGAAAAGTTGTTGATTGGGGGCCGTCCGGTTGAGGTCGCGTGGCGCGCGGGACGACGCTTCGCCATCAAGGCTGGCCAAGGAGAGGCCGAGGAGGTACTGCGTTTCCATACGCCCCCCTTTGCCGTTCCCCTGGAAGTGACTCAGGCAATGGGAGCGCAGCTAGGGCTACATCCCGGCCAGATGCCCTGTATGCCGATGGAGGAAGGTGTATGCCTCTTTCACTTCTGGGGCGATCTTTATGGTGAGCTGTTGGCCGCCCTGCTTGAACTATACCTTGATGCTGCGCCGGGCGAGGTTGAACCGTGGAACGAGGTGGCTCTGATGATTCCGCGCCCCCTGCGTGCGCTCCCCCCCTGGGACGATGTGCAAGTCGCGCAGGAACTGGAGCGCCTGACCCCCTCCTTTGAGCCGTATCTGGGGCTAGGGTGTTTTCACTCGCTCCTACCACCCATGCTCGCGCGCGACACGACGATTTCCTGTTGTAACCTGCCACGCTTTCAGAGCATCTACCAAGCGGCAACGCTCGTCACTCCAGCGGCTCTTCTAGAGGAACGCCTATGGTCGCTGTTGTAGCCTTGGGCATAGAAGGCGCTTTTTTGAAAAACTATTGTTTTTGATAGCAAGATTCCATTTCCCGATTTCGTGAAGGGTCATGCCTATCTGCGCCGACCCGAGCAGCGCGCGGCGTTTTTCCAGCACATGCGTGCCTATTTCGGGACAGACGACAAGACGATTGCGCACTTCTCGAAGCTGCGAAAGGCGGCGGTCAAAGGAGCAACGACCATTCTCCACGACGAGGCGGCGAGCCGGCTGGAGAAGGTCCAGGCGGAGATTGGCGAGGCGAACATGCCATCGAGCGGTGGCGTTGGCTGGCCGCGCTCCGAATGCACGCTCGCAAGCCAGCAAAACCTCGGGAACCTCCACAACCTCGGCTTCGCCATAGACTACAACGCTACCCAAACCCCGCACCTCGACGAAGATCAGAGCACCCGCGACCTGATCCAGGTCGTCACGGGACGCTCGGCAACCGCCAGCTATGGGTCACCCGAGGGGCTGGATACCCGCGAGGTGGGAAATACATTCACTCATGGAACCGACGAGGAAAAAGAAAAACTCAAGGCCGACCCCAGGCTCCAGGCATGGCTAGAGCGGGTGGGGCAGGAGGCCGAGTCCTTGAGCCAGGCATCGGAGGATTTTCGCTCAAGCCTGAAGAGCACCGATGACAAGGGCATTGTTACCGATCTGACGCCCCAATTCCAGGCTCTGCGCCAGGAGTGGTTCCAGGCAAAGAGCGCCGAGGAAAAACAGGCGATTCTGGTTAAATTGCAGACGGTCCTGAAGCCCTGGCTCGACAAGGTGGCGGCGCAAAAGCTATCGCAGGAAACAAAAATCAAAGCGGTGGGATTGGACCCCGCGACGCTGCCCAGCGGAGAGGCCCTGAAAACGGCCAGCGAGGCGTCCAAGGGGCTCGCCCAGCGCCTGAAGACATACCTCGGCAAGGTAGGCCCCGACCTCAAGAAGGGGCAGCGCAAGGAAGTGGATAAGTTCATCACCGACAGCCGCAAGCTGCTCGGAGAAGCGGATAGTCCACTCGCCGATGATGCGGCTGCCGTTGCAGAACTGCGCCGTCTGGCCGACCTCGTGAGCAAGCGCGTCGGGGCACTCGGCCAGAAGAATTGGTTTGACCGTATGACGGCGCTCCACACAGCGATGACAACCGATGGCTCTTACGTGTTTGGGACAGGTCACAAGAGTAGCCTCGCCCCCCAAATAAGCAAGACCCTTGGCAGGTTAAAGGACTCCAAACTCTCGAAGGGTCAGAGGAAGGAGGTGAATAAGCTTATCGACAAGGCTCGCGACCTCATCAACGAGGCTGGGGTTACCCCGCCAGAGGATGCCGACGCCGTTGTCGAGTTGCGCCGCTTGTCCGCGCTTGTGGACAAGCACTATGTTCCCGATAGGAAAGTCAGCGACCCATCGCTCTCCCAACTGGTTGATGTTGGTTTCTTCAACCTGAAAGGGAAGGACAAGGCTGGCCCGGAGGCCTTCAATGTAGACTTTGTAAAAAGCATGGTCAAGCATGGCTTCAATCATGGCGCGACGTGGTCTACTCCGGACCTCATGCACTTTGAACTGCGCTGGGATGGGCCAGGGTAAGAGGAAAGGCGCGGATGAACGATTATCATCTGAAGGTGGTCAAGATTCAGGGCGAGTTCGTCTGGCACAGCCACGAGGAAACCGATGAGGTGTTCATCGTGCTGGACGGCGAGATGCGCATCACAGTTGTGAAAGCACCCCCAGCGTCAGCCGTCCGCCGGAGAGGTTATCCACATCCTTCGCGATTCGCGCGGTGAAAACCGGGTGGCGGAAGGAGACGGGTGTCACCAGCGGCCCAAATTCCAGGCGCGTCGTGTGGCTCGCAAGCCACGTCAGCGAGACCCACAATTCTAACGAGTCCTTATCGGGCGGAGCCCCATTCGTAAAGTGGTCCGAACGGTAGAGCCCGACGAAGCCCAGCGTCTCCACGGCCTTGGCGAGGCGCTGCCAGCGCGCCCCGGTCAGCCCATTCTGCCCCTCGACCATGATAGCAACTTCGATCATTCGAGAGCCCTCCAAAGTTGAGTTTGTGCTATCTTGACACGCTTCGTTGTCGGACGCTACTATTTTTTGTTCTTTTATTCGGCGCTATCCTCCAGGAGTTCTCATGTCGAATGCCCGTGCCCCCCGGAGAGCCTTCCTGGCTCTCGCGCTATCTCTCTTTCTCTTTGCTCTGGCGATGAGTCTCCTGGCCCTGCCGAGTACCATCCAGGCACAGACAGTGCCGGAAAAACCTGTCGTGGCACACGTCGCCTTTGATGAAAAGGCTGACCTTCAATGGATAACAGATCACGGCTACGATGTGTGGGCCGTAGAGCAAAAAGAGCGATACGCCGTGGTCGCGCTCTCCCCCGCCGAGTGGCGCACCCTGGCCGCCGCAGGGTATACGCTGAGTATCGACGAGGCCCACACCGCGCGGATGCAGCGCAGCGGCCCGGATGCCTTCTACGGCGGCTACCTGAATGCTGAAGAGTTGTATGCCTTCTTGGATGAGACGGTAACCACACACCCGACCATCACGCAGCTGGTGGATTACGGGGATAGCTGGGAGAAGGTAACGCCCGGCGGCAACGCGGGCTATGATCTACAGGTGCTCCGAATCACGAATCGCGCCATCAGCGGCACGGTACCTGCGCCCGGCCTCGCCTACCGCCCCGACATCACCATCACCAAGCCGCTCTTCTTCTTGATGAGTAATATCCACTCGCGCGAGATTACGACCCCGGAGATGGGGCGGCGCTTTATCGCCCTGCTCACCGAGGGCTATGGCTCCGACCCCGACGTGACCTGGCTGGTGGACAACCACGAGATATGGATTGTTCTCACCGCCAACCCGGACGGCTACAAGATTGTAGAAAATAGCGGCAATGGACTGCTCTATCACCGGAAAAACACGAACATTACGAATGGAATTGGTTGTACCTTCCCCTCAAGTTCCTCTAACCACTACGGGGTGGACCTGAACCGCAACGCCAGCTTCCGCTGGGGTGGCACTGGCAGCAGCGACAAGCCATGCGACGCGACTTATCATGGCCCCAGCGCGGCCTCCGAGCCGGAGGAGCAGGCACTGGAAAGCCTGATGTCCGGGCTATTCAATGATCAGCGTGGCCCGCTCACGGATGACATGGCTCCCCTCGACACGAGCGGTCTCATGATCTCCCTGCACAGCTACTCGGACCTGGTGCTCTGGCCCTGGGGCTGGACTGACCGACGCAACGCCAATTTTGCTCAATTGGCCCAGCTCGGCTCCAAGTTTTCCAGCTACAATGGGTACACCGCCCAGCAGAGCATCGCGCTGTACCCCACCACGGGAACCACCGATGATTGGGCCTATGGCACGCTTGGCATTGCCTCGTACACCTTTGAGATTGGCCCCGGCGACTGGGCAGACCCCTGTAGCGACTTCTTCCCGCCCTACGAGTGCCAGGATATGTTCTGGGAACTCAACGGCCCCGCGCTGCTCTACGCGGCCAAGAGCGCGCGCGCGCCTTACCAACTGCCCTCCGGCCCGGACACGCTCTCCGTGACGGTCAGCGCGCCATTCGTCATGTCGGGCTCGTCAATGGTGATCACCGCGCAAATCAGCGATACCAGCAATGGCAACCAGCCTGTTGCGGAAGCCCGCTACTGGCTTGATACGCCGGAATGGAACGCGGGAACGGCGATACCGATGAGCGCAACGGACGGCACCTTCGACAGCCCGACAGAGCAGGTGCAGGCGACGCTTAACACCTCGGGGCTGCAACTGGGTCGTCATACGAGCTTCATCCAGGGGCGGGATACAAGCGGCCACTGGGGTCCGGTTACAGCCGCTTTCCTGGAGGTCTCTGAGACCAATGAGACTCTTTTACTACCCCTTCTTCGTCATTAGAGGTTGATTCTAACAGGAAAACTCATATAATAGTTGAGAATTAAACCAATAATACAAAGCTAACTCCGCATCATCCATTGAGCAGGCGACCACGACCTGTGCTTCTCTTTACTAGCCGCTTACCCCCACGCAAGGCTGCGTGGGGCGAAGGAGGATGTGTGACCCAGCTCAAGGCTCGTCGAACACAAATGGTCATTCTCTTGGGAATGGCCCTTTTTCTGTTGCTCTTCCAGTGGCGCACCCCTGCCAGCAC
>JACCSL010000439.1 GCA_013812995.1 Ardenticatenales bacterium
GCGCTAGAGCAGTTACCGCTACAAAAGGCTCTGCGCCCCGCCGAGTTGCGTGTTTTTACCGAGACCAGCGAGGTTCTGGCAGAGTTTGACCCGGCACGGGCGCGGGGCGTGGAGGGACTGATGATCAAAGACCCCCGCTCCGAGTACAAGCCAGGACGGCGGGGGAGGGAGTGGCTCAAGCTCAAGCGACCGCTCGCCACTCTGGATGTGGTAGTCACCGCCGTCGAGTGGGGGCATGGCAAGCGACGGGACGTGTTGAGCGACTATACCTTCGCCGTTCGGCGCAGCGAGGACGACCCCACGCTCCTGAACATTGGCAAGGCGTACAGCGGGCTGACCGACGTAGAAATCGCGGAACTTACCGTGTGGTTCAAGGCGCACACCCTGCAAAGCTTTGGGCGGGTACGATTGGTAGAACCCAAAATCGTGCTCGAGGTTGCCTTTGACGCAATACAACCCTCTGCACGCCATAAGGGCGGATATGCCCTTCGCTTCCCGCGCATTGTTCGGCTGCGGCAGGATAAAGATCCTACAGAGATCGATACCCTAGAGGCAGTCGAAGCACTTGCAGCTAAAAAGTAAAAAAGTCCCTCTTGCTTAGTAGGGGTAATCACAACTAGAATAGCTCCGACCCTGTACCACCCCATCGACCTACCACACCTCAATCTAAATCAATTTTGACATAATGTTTCAACAGGGCACGGGCCTGAACGATTTCTGAACGATTGGCTGTTACACTACCTTCCAGAACGTAAAATGTGCCAGTACCTCTTTTGATGACCTCCCCAAATGCCGACCTAGACAGCCGAGGCTATGCTAAACGATTCTGTTCACACGCTAACCCATCTCAAAGCCGAACTTCAGCGGATTGATGTTCTCATCCAACGCGAGGTTCGACGCTTGCAGGTTGCAGGGCGCGACCCCGTCGATACTTTGCGCGGGCTGTACGTCTCGGATTCTGATGCAGAGGCCCTTTTGGCCCGCCCTTTTGGAACCAGTCTTGGGCAAACGGCCGAGTTGGACGATCAGGAGGTCAGAGCGTTTGAGCAGGCGGAGCAATTGGCAAGGCAGCAGACGAAGTGGCTAGTAAAAGAGGCCCGCCGCCAGGGTAAAACCTCGCGGTTGCTCTCTCTGACATCGGCCTTTCAACTGGATGAATTTGAGGTCGATGCGCTACTGGTCTGTCTGGCCCCCCATCTTGATCTGCGCTATGAGCGCCTGTATGGATACCTACAGGATGATGTCATGCGCAAGCGGCCCACCGTCAATCTGCTGCTCGACCTCCTTTGCGAGCCTGGCCCTGGCCGTCTGCTACGCCTTGCCTCCTTCAATGACGATGCGCCGCTTTTCCGCTACCAGCTTCTGGAGCGGCTCCCCGATTCGAATGTGACCCGACCCTCCCTGTTGAGCCAGAGTGTTACGATTGATGAGTCGCTTGTCTCATGGCTTCTGGGTGGTTATCAGGCACACGCGAGTCTGGGTGGCTACGCCTCTTTGGAGTGGCCCCAGATCAACGAGACAGACAGTCTGCTCGCGGCTGAGCCCCTTACCGATGTGGTGATCCCTGGGGATGCCTCCTCCATCGCCGTCTTTCACGGTCCGGATGAAAAAATCCAGGTTGCCGGAGCGCGGCTGGTCGCTGCCAACATGAAGCGCCCCCTGCTCGTGGTGAATCTGGCCGGAGTGATGCAGCAGGATATCTCTTCCATGCGGGCACTGCGTCTGGCCCTGCGCGACGCGCGCCTGACGGGTGCCATTCCCTGCCTTATGGGGTGGGAATCTTGTCTGGTGGAGAGTTCGCCTCCGCCCGCGCTCCTGGCTGAATTGTATAACTATCCAGACTTGGTCATTGTTGCCAGCACCACCAACTGGCAAGCACGGGGCATCGATCGGGTGCGCCACCTGCTACGGGTGGCATTCCCGGAGCCCTCTTATAGCCAGCGCGGCGCCCTCTGGCACTTTTTCCTGCGCGAGGATATGGCAATCGATCCCAGCCTGGAGGTGGCGGACCTCGCAAGTCAGTTCATCCTCTCGGCAAGCCAGATTCGGGATGCCGTTGCCTCCGCCCGAGACCGCGCCTTCCAGCATGGGCGTGCTCTGAACAACATGGATTTGTTTGTGGCGGCGCGTTCCCACTCCAGCCCCCGGCTGGCGGAACTGGCACGAAAGATTGTTCCTCGCTATCAGTGGGATGACATCGTTCTTCCCCCCGATCAGCGAGCCGTTCTGCGGGAGATCATCTCGACGGTTCGGGGGCGACCCATGGTTCTGCATACGTGGGGTGTGGGGCAGAAGTTGGCGGCAAGTGCGGGTGTAACGGCCATGTTTGCGGGTCCGCCAGGAACCGGTAAAACGATGGCGGCTGAGGTTATTGCGGGGGAGCTTGGTCTTGATCTGTACAAGATCGACCTATCCACCGTCATTAACAAATACATCGGCGAGACAGAGAAAAATCTGGGGCGCATCTTTGATGAGGCGTCCAGCAGCAACGCGATTCTCTTCTTTGATGAGGCAGACTCGATTTTTGGGAAGCGCTCTGAGGTAAAAGACTCTCATGACCGCTATGCCAACATAGAAGTAAGCTATTTGCTACAGCGGATGGAAAGTTATGACGGGATAACGATCCTGGCAACTAACCTCCGCGCCAACTTGGATGAGGCGTTCACGCGCCGCTTCCAATTTGCCATAGACCTGCCCTTCCCGGATGAGGTAGAACGACTGCATATCTGGCAGACGCTCTTCCCCCCCGAGGTGCCACGGGCAGATGATTTGAACTTTGGGTTGATGGCTCGTCGCTTCAAATTCGCGGGTGGGAGCATTCGTAATATTATAGTCAGTGCCGCTTACCTGGCTGCGACGAACGGGGGAATCGTCACGATGGAGCATCTGCTTCATGGCACCCGCCGCGAGTTGCAGAAGATGGGTCGTCTGATAAGCGACATCGACTTGACCAATAGCTAGCTCCTATCCCAACATCAACCAGAGGTTATTTCTTATGTCCCATCTGATGGACACCATGATTGCCTTTTTCGAGGAAGACGAATGGCCTTACACCATCGTTGAAGAGGGGTCTGTCCTCGGCATCGTCTTTCAGGGGCAACATGGTCAATGGACCTGCTACGCCCAGGCGCGAGAACCACAGCAGCAGTTTGTCTTTTATTCGGTTTGTCCGGTCAATGCCCCACAAAGCAAGAGAAATGCCATGTTGTCGTTCCTGACACGGGCGAATTATGGTCTGGTCATTGGCAACTTCGAGATGGACCTGGATGATGGCGAGATTCGCTACAAAACCAGCATCGATGTCGAAGGCACAGAGCTGATTGCACCTCTGATGAAGCCCGTGGTCTATGCCAATGTGATGATGATGGATCAGTATCTGCCCGGCATCATGTCCATTATCTACAGTGATGTTTCACCGGAGCAGGCGATTGCTCAGGTCGAGGGGCAGGGCTAACCCTGACGAGGGGTCTAGTTGACGACTGGGCTGTGAGTCTGTAATAATGACTCTCTGAGATCAGGTACAGGCATAGAAAAAGGTGCACTAGGTGTTTGACAAGCTGGATGAGGCGCTGCGCAAATTACTGATTCGCGAGTTGCCGATAAGCAATAACGAAATCGATATTGACTTCAAACAACCCAAACGTGAATGGTCTGCGCGCCTTAGCCGCCCAACACTCAATCTTTTTCTCTATGATGTTCGTGAGAACAACAAGATGCGCCAGGCACAACCCTTCTGGGATGTGGAGCAGAATGGGAAGACAGCAACCCTGCAGCGCAAGCCTGTGATGATAAACCTTCATTATGTCATCACAGCATGGGCAACCGAGCCCGAGGATGAGCATCGCCTGCTCGGGAGAACGCTGATGACCCTGTATCGTCATCCGTACATTCCAAAAGACTTGCTCCCGGAGGAGATTGCAGAGGCCAAAGAAGATGTGATTATCCTCAAGAGCCAGTATGATATGCTGGACAAGCCATCCGATATCTGGAGCACCATCGACAACCAGTGGCGTCCCTCGATTCCCATGATTCTGACGACCCCACTGATGCCCTTCGCCCCTGTTATCGAGCCCGTGGTTCGCGAGCGCGAGGTTCGGGTGGGGCAGATTGATCCCGCGACAGCCCTGCCTGACAGAAAGCCTCAACTGAGCGAGCAGGCAGGCAAGAGCATTTACCTGACGATTGCCGGTCAGGTGCGGCTGGGTGGACCGGTTGAAAATCTACGCGTGCGCCTTCTTGAGATGGCGCGGGACGTTGAGATTCAACCCAATGGTCAATTCGCGATAGGAAAACTCCGCCAGGGAGATTATACCCTGGAAGTCTCGGCAAAAGGCTACCTTCCGAAACGACGGCGCGTTACCATTCCGACGGATGAAGAAGTAATTCTTGATCTCGATTAACATCGGTTATTCCCAAACAGCAAGAGAGACATGCTTTAGCTGTTTGTTCACAAGGTGCCAGGCCACTCTCAATAGCGGCGTGATGAGGCGTCTTGCTTTTCCAAACTCAAGTACCCCCCAATTAATGGCTAAACCACGAAAGGAGGGGCCATAGGTACGCAGTAACAGCAGGCAGGTACCCTACTATTCTCATCTCAGACGTCAACATTTTTCTTTAGAAAAGGAGTTGTAACGTGCCTGAATATCTCTCCCCAGGGGTATACGTAGAAGAAGTCGATCGTGGCCCCAAACCCATCGAGGCGGTCGGCACGGCCATGCCTGTATTCATTGGTTTCAGCGAGAAGGCGGAAAGTGTCGAGGAGATTGATGGTGAGTATGTCACCAACAACCTGCTCGGCAAGGCCCAACTCGTCACCAACTGGAGCCAATATGTGGAGCGCTTCGGCAACTTTGTCGATGGTGCCTATCTCCCCCACGCGGTCTACGGCTATTTCACGAATGGTGGCGGGCGCTGCTATGTTCTCAGCGTCAAGACCATCCCGACAGCCCAGACCACGCTGCTCGGTGCGGATGGCAAGCCCCACCTCATCATCAGTGCCAAGA
>JACCSL010000480.1 GCA_013812995.1 Ardenticatenales bacterium
CCATTATCATTGCCACCAACGATGGAACCCCCGTGGCCGCCGATGACCGTGCCAGGTCAGGACGCGCTTATCGCAACATCGCTCGCCGCCTGATGGGGCAGGAAGTTCCCTTCCTTGACCTGCGCGATCGGGGACTACTGGATCGATTGTTTGGCTTTATGCGTTCATAGGGGGCCGTCATGGGGTTCTGGGACAAACTATTGGGGCGGCAACCTTCCAGTGGGAAGGTTGCGAAGGATCGGCTACAACTGGTGCTTGTCCATGATCGCTCGGGGCTGAGCCCGGAAATGATCGAGCAGATGCGGGACGAACTGATTGCGGTACTCTCGAAATATGTAGAGATCAACCACGAGGAGATGGAAATCTCCCTCACTCAGGGGCGCGGTCAGAACAAACTGATCGCAAATATTCCCATCCGTCCTCCCCGCGTGGGGCGCACCCCCTAACACCGTCTAGCGTTCGCGCTGCACAAATGATCCGGCTGCTCTGCGGACTCATTTGTGCTTTTTTTTGGCGTACCTACTACCATCAATCATCAATGAAACATTGACTCTCGCGGGACGCGCTTATGTTGCGGCGACACATTCGAAACTACGACTATACACTCCTCTTCCTGACTCTGGCACTGGTGGGCTTTGGGCTCCTTATGATCCACTCGAGCGCGCCCCCGGACCCCCGCAATGACTTTTTTGGGCAGCAACTCATGTGGGCGCTGCTCGGGATCGTGATGATGATGCTCTTCACCGTCACCGACTATCGCTTTCTTGGGGCCTGGGCGAGACCGCTCTACATTGGTATCGTTGTGGTTCTGGGGATGGTCTTTCTATTGGGTGAGACGGTGTTTGGGGCCCAGCGTTGGTTCCAGATTCTGGATCGCCAGATTCAGCCCTCCGAGTTTGCCAAAGTGTTGGTTATTATCTCGCTTGCCAAGTTTCTGAGCGATCACGAGGGCGAGAAGGGGGCTATCCTACTCTCGGGGCTCATGGCTGCTGTGCCGATGGGCCTCATCCTCCTTCAGCCGAACCTTTCCACCACCATCGTGCTGGGGACCATCTGGCTGGTCATCGCTATCATGGGTGGAATGCCCCTGCGCTGGCTGATGATGCTGGCGCTGCTCCTTGCCATCGCGGTGCCCTTGGCCTGGCCCCATGTCCCTGAGTACCAGAAAGACCGTGTCCTCATTTTCATGGACCCCACCCAGGATCCATCTGGCCAGGGATATAATCTGATTCAGAGCCGCATCGCCATTGGCGGCGGCGGGTTGATCGGGCAGGGATATGGCAAGGGCACCCAGAATCAACTGGGCTATCTGCGCGTCCGCCACACCGATTTTATCTTTTCCGTCATTGCCGAGGAGCTAGGATTTGTGGGCTCTCTGCTTCTGTTTACCCTCCTCATCGCGATGATCTTTCGTCTGATCTATGACATTGGTGTGGCCCAGGATGCGTTTGGTCGCCTGCTGATCGCGGGTGTCGCGGGTTGGGTTTTCTTCCAGAGTTTCGTTAATATCGGGGTCAATCTGGGCCTGGTGCCACCCACCGGGGTTCCCCTGCCTTTCATCTCTTATGGCGGGAGTAACCTCATCAACCTCCTGCTGGCGATTGGGCTGGTACAGAGTGTTGTTATCCGACAGAAAAAGTTGGATTTTGACTAAGAAAATAGGGAGAGTCGTCGTGACAGAGCAACCTTTGACCATCGCGATTGACGGTCCTGCCGCCTCCGGCAAGAGTACCGTTGGATATAAGCTAGCCAATGATCTGAAATTTCTTTATTTCGATACAGGGGCAATGTACCGCGCCATTACCTACCTGGCGCTGGACCAGGGCATTGCCCCCACCGATGGAGCAGCCCTGGGAGCCCTGGCCGAACGCACCCTCATCGAGATCGAACCGCCGATCCGTGAGGAGACGGACGGACGGCAATATACGGTGCGGGTAGGGGCGCAAGATATTACCTGGGATATCCGCCATCATCTGGTCGATATCAATGTCTCCGCCGTGGCGGCCCACCCTGCCGTCCGAACCGCGCTTCGGGAGCAACAGCGCCGAATTGGCCTGCGTGGGCGCTGCGTGATGGTGGGGCGGGACATCGGCACGGCGGTGCTGCCCGAGGCACCCCTCAAAATCTACCTGGATGCCGCCATCGAGGAGCGCGCGCGCCGTCGGCACGATGAGGCACTCCAACGGGGTCAATCAGGGGATTATCAAATGCTGCTAGAGGCGATGAAAGCCCGTGACCATTATGATTCCAGCCGTGCCGAGGATCCTCTACGCGCCGCCAAGGACGCCCATATCTTGAATAGCGATGCGCTATCCGTGGATGAGGTCGTTGGAGAAATCCTGGCGCTGGCAAAGAAGGAAATGGGGCTCAATAGGGCCTCATGCTCCAGCCGTTAGCATGACACGCACTCTGCCGCCTTTCTATTATTTTGCCAATAGTGTCCTGCGCCAGATTCTCTTTCCCCTCATGCGCGTCCAGGTTACGGTCAAGGGGCAAGAGAATGTCCCACGCGAGGGCGCATTGATCCTGGTCAGCAACCACCTGAGCCTGGTGGACCCTCCGCTTCTGGGCACCTTCATCCCGCGCGATCTGGTGATGATGTCCAAGGCCGAGAACTTCGATAGAGGCGGGCTGTCACGCTGGGTGACGAGCAACTATGGGGCATTTCCAATCCGGCGCGGTGCAGGCGATGTCGGGGCGATTCGCCACGCGATGAAGGTACTGAAGCAAGGGCAGGCCCTCTACATCGCCCCAGAGGGCACCCGAAGTATAACGGGCTACCTTCGGGAGCCGCAGGAGGGCGTAGCGCTGCTTGCCGTGCGTAGCAATGTGCCTATCGTTCCGGTGGGTATCAGCGGGATAGAGCATTTTCACAAGCGGGTGAAGCGCTGGCAGGCAACCCCGGTTCATCTCTCTATCGGCCTTCCATTCCGGCTGCGCAGCCCGGAGCCACGCCCCGATCGGGCAATGCTGGAGGCGCTGAGCGAGGCGGTGATGCAGCGCATCGCCGCCGAGCTTCCCCTGGAGTACCGGGGCCGCTTCCAGGAAACGAACGAGGCACAGCACCTGGTGGAGTTACTTGCTTGACAAGTTGCCACTAAACTGTCCTTGAAATAGACGGAGCCCAATGCCATGCTATAATGGGGGCATTGTGCCTTGTGCAGGAAGAAACAAATCGTTCCTAAATGACCCACTTTGCCCCAGGCAGGTGGGTCGCGTCAATCTTAGCCATAGCGTTGTACAGGACTGAATCGATGGATAGCCTTTCCTTCTATCCCTCTACCCCGTTATCCTGATTTGGTCTCTCTCGGAGGATTAAAGCGAATGTGTGGTATTGTTGGATATGTCGGTGATAAACCAGCATTGCCTATCCTGATGGATAAACTTCAGATGCTGACATACCGAGGGTATGATTCGGCAGGAGTTGCCGTTTCGGAGAATGGGCATTTCTATGTCGAAAAAACCAAGGGGCGCGTCTCGGACCTCGCGGCGGTGATCGAGCCCGACCGGGCAACGGGCAGTATCGGGCTGGGGCATACACGATGGGCTACCCACGGCGAGCCGTCGACCGCCAATGCCCATCCCCACCTGGATTGCACTGGTCGCCTGGCCGTCGTGCAGAACGGGATCGTGGAAAATTTCTGGGAATTGAAGCAGGAGCTTATTGAGAAGGGCCATCACTTCAAATCAGAGACAGACACCGAGGTGATTGCCCATCTGATTGAAGAGTATTATGACGGTAATATCACTACAGCGGTCAACCTCGCGATGCAGCGCATGGTGGGCTCGATGGCGCTGCTCGTCGTCCACAAAGATGAAGAGGATCGCTTGATTGCGGCCAAGATGGACTCCCCCCCCCTGATTATTGGGTTCGGGCGCGGGGAGAATCATGTTGCTAGCGATATCCCGGCCCTGCTGCGCTACACCAACCGCATTTATCCCCTGGAAGATGGCGAGATCGCTACGATCAAGCGCGATGATGTGATCATCACCAACTTCAAGGAACCCAATACCCCCCGTCTCTATGATCGCAAGGTCATGGTGGTGACCTGGTCCACCGAGGTGGCGCAGAAGGAGGGCTATGAGAACTTCATGCTCAAGGAGATCCATGAGCAGCCAGAGACGGTGGACGCCACCCTCCGGGGGCGGCTGCCCGAGCATGGCGATGGCCCGGTGCGCATCCCGGAACTGAACCTTACTCCCGAGGAAGTCCAACGGTTGGAGCGACTGACCTTCGTCGCCTGTGGCACGGCCTACCATGCCTGCCTCGTCGCCAAGTACCTATTCGAGCAGGCGCTGCGTATCCCCGTCACGGTCGATGTCGGATCCGAGTATCGCTACCGTAAGCCGATGCTTGGCAAGAACGAGATGCTGGTTGCCATCTCCCAATCGGGTGAAACCGCCGATACGATTGCGTCTATGCGTGAAGGGATGGAGCAGGGAGCCAAGGTGCTTGCCATCACCAACGTGCTGGGCAGCTCCATTGCCCGCCTGGCCGATGGGGTGCTTTATACCCGTGCTGGCCCCGAGATGGCTGTGGCTTCCACCAAGGCATTCGTGGGGCAGCTGATCGGCGTGCATCTTCTCCTCCAATACATCGCCCAGTACCGACCCATCGCACCGGAGATGCGCGACCAGATCATTGCGCTCCGCCCACACCTCTGGCGGTTGCCCGCGCAGATTCGACACATCCTGGCCGATACGACGCAGATTCAGACCATCGCGCAGAAGATTAGCACCAAGGATGCCTGCTTCTTCATTGGTCGAAACATGGACGAGCCGCTGGCGCGCGAGGGGGCTCTGAAGCTCAAAGAAATCTCCTATATCCACTCACAGGGATATGCGGCCGGGGAGCTGAAGCACGGAACACTTGCTCTGCTGGACGAGGGGGTTCCCGTCATTGCCCTGGCAACGCAGGGGTCCGTTTACGACAAGATGGTTTCCAATGTGCAGGAAGTGCTGGCACGTCATGCCTGGGCAGTGGGCGTCGTCCAAGAGGGCGATCAGCGTCTCAGTTCGCTGGTTGGCCGCGAAAATATCATCGAGATTCCCAAGACGCACGACTGGGTGGCTCCAATTCTGACCAGTGTGCCTATGCAACTACTCTCCTATTATGGAGCCTATGCACTGGGCAGGGACATTGACCAGCCACGCAATCTTGCCAAGAGCGTGACGGTAGAGTGAGAGAGTAACTATGCAACGACTAAAGGAATTACTCAGCGTATTCCTGCCCGGTCTTGAGCTAAAGCGCTGGCTGATCGTCGTCTTTCTGGGGCTCCTTCAGATGGCGATTGGCACGGCCCTATGGCTGGGCGGTTTCTTTCAGCGGGGCCGTGACACTCTTCCGTTTCGTGTCGTGACCCTGCGCTTCCTGCCCCGTTTCTCCCGAGGACTCGTCTTTGTGGCGACGGGGGGCTGGATGACCTACCTGGGCTGGCAGCGCCTCAGCCGCTCCCTCATGCGCGTGATGCTACCGGAACGCTCCGAGACAACCGGCTTGACACAGGTGCTCATGGAGCGGCAACGGGCGGAGCGCGGCCGCCGCGTCGTCGTCATCGGTGGCGACCCCGGTTTGACCCCGATCATCAAGGCACTCCGGCTTCTGCGGGAGGATATCCGTATCGATGTGATTCTCTCGCCTGGGGAGCGAGGTAAACTCGCCCAGCAACTGCGCGATACTCTAGGGCTCTCCGGTCCTCAGATTATCTATCCCACCATCGATGATGCCATTCTGTATGCAGAGCTGGAGGATGAAAGTCTGCTGGAAGGAACGGCCACGATTAACCGTTTTACGGGCGGAACCATCAAGGATCTCTTTCTCAGCCGCGATATTCGCCGCGTGAAGGTGTGGGAGTCCGAGAGCAATGGGAAGGGCGTGGCCGAGCGCCTCCGTGACTATATGCCCGGTGTTGCCGAGCCCGCCATCGAGGCGATCCAGCAGGCGGAGTTGATTATCTTCGCGCCGGGCCGACTCTATACCCAGGTTCTCCCGAATCTCACCCTGCCGCGCCTGGTTCAGGCCCTGCAAGAGTCCGAGGCCAGCAAGATTCTCGTCGCCAATTTGATGACCGAGCCAGGCAAGACCGCGGGCTGGACAGTGGCCGACCACCTGGAAACCATTCTTCGGCTGAGCAGCGTGACGTTCGGCTATGTGATTGTCCACCAGGGGGGGCTGAGCGATACGATGCTCAGCCAATATCAGAATGAGGGCTCTGAGGTCGTGCACCTACAGCCCGAAGAGGAGGGCGTGAGCCGTCTCATCTTTGCGGATACCGGGGAAGAGACCACGATTGTCGAGGGGGCGGTGGTTATTGCCAGCGACATCGTGACGGAGGCCCCGCAGGTGGTGACCTTCCAGCGTGGCGAGACGACCATCCTGCGCGAGATGCCCGTAGTGCGCCACGACCCGCAGAAACTCTCGGTTATCTTTCAGCAACTCCTCGCCGACCATGAGGAGCAATGACCGTCAAAACGGGCATTTCTGGGCTGCGCGGTACGGTGGCCCAGGGCGAGGCTAGCCTTACCCCGACGCGCGTGGTGCAATGGGTTCAGGCGTTTGTGGCCCAACTCCAGGCGGAGGGGGAGCCGCGCCCCTTTGTCGCCCTCGGCCATGATGCGCGGCGTTCCTCCCTGGCGATAGCCGCGCTGGCCAGGGGTGCCCTCCTCGCCGCCGGGGCCGATGTGCTGGATCTGGCTCTCACGCTGACGCCCACGGTGCAACTGACCGTTCGCAGCGACGCGCGCCTCTCGGCTGGCCTCATGATTACAGCCAGCCACAACCCGATTATCTGGAACGGCCTCAAGTTTCTGGATGGGCAGGGGCTTTTTATTCCGGGCAGCTGGTGGGAGGCGATGCATAGCGCCATCGCGTCCGGCCACCTGCCCGCCAGCAGTCTGGAGGCGGTCGGCTCTGTCTACGAGGGCGGCGAGGCTGCCTGGCAACGACACCTACACGCGGCAATAGACGCCCTCCCCGTGGAGACGATTCGGCAACAACGCTACCGAGTGGCGCTGGACCCCTGCAATGGGGGGGCCGTGCGCTGGGCGGAGTTGCTTCAGGCCCTCGGGTGTGAAGCCATCCTGATCCACACGGAGCAGCATGGTTTCTTTGCGAGGGAGGCCGAGCCGTTGCCCGCTCACCTGGGTGCGTTACGGGATTTGGTTCGCTCGGCACACTGCGATCTGGGGCTGGCCGCTGATCCGGACGGAGATCGACTCGTCCTCGTTGATGCGCGTGGCGAGGCGGTCAGCGAGGAGCATACCGTGGTGCTTGCTGCGTTGGCCCTCGTGAGAAACCCAGGCGAGACCGTGGTGGTCAATACGGTTACCACGCACGCCATCGAAGAGGCACTGCCGGGCACCACCATCGTGCGGACAGCCGTTGGCGAGATGAATGTGGTCCATAGCACGGTGGCTCATCGGGCACTGCTCGGTGGGGAAGGCAGTGGGGGAATCATTGTTCCCCATATCAATCTGGCGCGGGATGGCCTTGCCGCTGCCGGGTTGATTCTTAGCCTGATGGCGGAGCGACGACTGTCCCTACATGAGTTGGTTGCGACGATTCCAGCCTGGAGTAGCGTGAAAGGTAAACTCGTGGCGACCGAGGGGTCGCCCGATGATCTGCGCACCCTTTTCACCCACTGGACGCAGACCACCCCGGAGGCACGGCTGGATGGTCATGCCCTGACGGTGGGCAGCGCACACGGCTCT
>JACCSL010000508.1 GCA_013812995.1 Ardenticatenales bacterium
TCGCTGCGCTCCGTGTCCCCTCTCCCGATATCGGGAGAGGGGCGGCCGACGGCCGGGGAGAGGGCCACCACGCAGAGCCACCCCTCAACCACAAATTCCATCAGAACCAGTTACGCAAAACGTAAAACGTAATTTACGGAACATGCCAATGATACATAGAGAAACAAAAATCCAAATGTCTCAAAATGACACGAATCGCTGATATATTTTATTACGTTTTACTTTTCTGCTTCTGACGGAATTTGTGGTATGGAAGATCGGGAAGGGTGCCATGCGCGCCCTCACCCCCACGTCGCTGCGCTCCGTGTCCCCTCTCCCGACATCGGGAGAGGGGCGGCCGACGGCCGGGGAGAGGGCTTCCACGCAGAGCCATAACTCCACCACAAATTCTGTCAGACCCAGTTACGTTTTACGTTTTACATCTCGGAGGTGACCCTTGCCTAAAGTCCTGAACATCGCGCATCGGGGCGCGCGCAGCCTGGCCCCGGAAAACACGCTGGCGGCGGCACGCAAGGCGTTTGAGCTTGGCGCTGATATGTGGGAGCTGGATGTCGGCCTCACGGCGGATGGCGTGCCGATTCTCGTCCACGACTCCACGCTGGAGCGCACCTCGAACGTGGCGGAGATCTTCCCGGAGCGCGCCCCCTGGCGGCTCCATGAGTTCACGATGGCGGAGTATCGCAAGATAGATTTCGGGGGCTGGTTCAACGAGCAGGACCCGTTCGGACAGATTCGCGCGGGCGCAGTGTCGCGCCACGATCAGGAAAGCTATGTCGGGGAGCCTGCGCCCACCCTGGAGGAAGCACTGCGTTTCACCCGGCAGCACGGCTGGCGGGTCAATGTCGAAATCAAGGACATGACGGGGACAGCAGGCGACGCCACCATCGTTGAAAAAGTCGTCGCGCTGATTGAGGAGTCGAAAATGAGGGGGCAGGTATTGCTCTCTTCTTTCAATCACGACTACCTGCGGCGGGCACGGACCCTCGCACCGCACCTTGCGCTGGGGGCCCTGGTGGAGGAACGGGTGGATGACCCCGCCGCCCTTCTGCGCCAGTTGGATGCGCAGTTCTACAACCCGCATCTGGGGGTCATCTCATTAGAGGAGATCGCCCCGCTGCGCGCCCAGGGCGTTGATGTGAATGTCTGGACCGTGAATGATGAGGCGCTAATGCGGCGGCTCATGGAGGCGGGCGTCAGTGGGCTTTTTACCGATTTTCCCCAAAGACTTCTCGCCCTACAAGGATAATGCCCATGCGATACTTCTCTATTACGCTCGTACTGGCCCTGTTTTTGCCTGGCTGTGACGCCGCCCCGGCCACACCCGCCCAAGCACTACCAACCTCTACCACGGTCTTGATAGAGCCAACTGCTCTACCAACCGAGGCAGCGGCGAGCCCAAGCCCCGAGGTTGCGCTGGACGAGGTCGCAATCGCCTTTGAGGAAAATGGCATTCAGCTCGCCTTCGACCCGAGCATGACCAGCGAGCTTACCGCCGAAACCATCCCCGCCTCTTCGGCCACGGCCGAGGGAATGCCGCCCGAGGGAATCTACCCGGCGTACCGCCAGCTTACCCTTGACGGTTATCCTGCCGAGTACACCCGCAACAAGCCACAGCTCTTCGTTTATCCTGTTGAGGAGTTCGCCGCACTCAACCCCAGCGCGGCAGAGACGATTGCGCAGCTCCAGCAACTTCTCGCGGAGGAGCCCGCGACGCCCAATACCATCCCGCTGTTGCCACTCTTTAACGCGGCGCAGGTCATCCGCGCGCAGGTCGAGTACCTACCCTTCCAGAATGGGCGCGGCGTGCGATTCCTCACGCAGTACGACCAATCCCCCTACCCCATTCATAACCGGGCCCTGTTCTACACCTTCCAGGGGCTGACCGACGACGGGGCCTACTACGTCGCCGCGATCCTGCCTATCTCTGCCTCGTTCCTGTCCGATAGCGCCGACTCGGAGCAACTAGACCCTGACCAGGGGTTCCCCAGCCTCGACAGCGAGGCGTTTGGCGAGGCCCTCACCACCTACTTTGGCACCATCACGCAGACGTTGAACAACACTTCGAGTAGCGACTTCACACCGACGCTCACCCTGCTGGATGCTATGGTGCAATCCATCGCCATCAGCCCGCCCACGGAGTGAGCGCGATGAGCATCGCAGATATTCTCCAAATGATCACCCGCCTGCTTTTTCCAACTCTCTTTGAGGTGGCGATGCAAAACGGTATGCCCTCAAGGGGGCGAGGTCAAACCAGGATTCCTCAAAGCTTGCAGATATAGTATCAAAGGTTATGGAATTCAAAGAGGGAAAATTTACGGGATTCAGACAGAGGTAGTGTCCCTTAAGCGTCGTGATGGACTTGAGTAACTTATATTAATTGGGTGTGTTTCATTTCAGTTGGAAGCCGTCTGACCCGGCTTGGAATTCGCGCTGGCTCGCTGCGATGGTCCTTTGCTCTCCCAACTCATTTGAATTGGACTTTTGACAATGCGAAGTTGACTCAAGGTAAGTTGAGTTGGATAAGAACCTTTACGATAGAGCCCTTGCGCCGAAATCAGGCCGCTTTGACGGGTCTGCGGTGCTTGACGACCACTTTATGGCGTGGTCGTTTGGGTAAAATAGTACCCTTGCGCCGGCCTGGTGAAATACCTCGGGGTTTGGGCGGCTGGGCGGGTGTCCCGAACTGGCGAATAAGTCGGGCAAAGTCGCGTTGTACCAGGGTAGGAGAGGTTTGCCGTGCTTGGATGACGGGCAAATTACGCTCCCAAGGTCGGGGGAGGCGTTGTGCCAGATGGCGGGCCATCCAGAGTTGGGCATAGGCGATATGAACCAGGTGCCACCACGTCTCTTCGCGCTCGACCTGGGGTGTTTGGAAGTTGACCAGTTGTAGCTTCTGTTTACCAAACCGGAAAAAATGTTCGATATCGAACCGAGCGGTATAAGCCTGATAGATATGCCGCAGCGTCAAGGCGGCGCGCTGCTGCCCCATGACAATCAGCCACAGGGGACGCTTGCAGAGCGCTTTGCCCGTTTGATCGTAGTGCATGACACGGATCAGGGTAAAGGGATGCTGGTGCATGGGTAAGAGGTCCGGCTGCTGCTTGCCACGCATCAACAGGTTCGTCCATGTCTGGATTTCGACGCGGTAGCGGGTGCCGCGCCGACTGCTTTCCCACCAGGTGAGGGTCTCGTGCGGGAGCGACCAACTCGCTGGGTCCGCGAGCGCAAACGGTGCGCCATACCAGGTCGGATGGCCGCGCCCTGGGCTAGCCTCGTCCGCTAGGCGGGGCTCAGGCAGTTGATAAAACACGCGGTTGCCCTGCACCCGCACGAGACTGACGAGGGGGGGGAACTGGCGCTGGCTGTGCAGATAGGCCGCTTTGCTGTAGCTGCTGTCCCCAACGGCCACGGTCAACTCGCGCCCAAAGGGCAGGGTCTCCTCTTGCATAAGGAGCGCCATCTGGTCGGCACCGACCCGCTCTTTGTCGGCCTGTGTTGCCACGCTTGGTCAGCAGGGGCAGTACCCAACTGGCTGAGATCCCGACTTCGGCTTCCAGGCCCAGCGTCACGCTCGAATACTGGTGCCCGATCGTCACCGGCAGCTTGCCTTTCACCACCTCCGGCTGATACACCATGCCACGGTCTTCCAGAGTCTGTGCATAGGGACGCGGCGCGGGAGTGACATCCGTGATCAAGAGCCAGAACGGCCACGCCTGCGGGCGGGGCAGATAGGGTGCAAGCTGCCGAGGCAACGTCATCGCGTCCCACTCCATCTCATTAATCGCCTTGAAAATGGTCGAGTAACTGCGCCGGAAGCAGTCCGCCAGACTGTATTCCACCACCGA
>JACCSL010000512.1 GCA_013812995.1 Ardenticatenales bacterium
ATGGCAACGCATAGCTTTGTCGGCGTGGATCACCCGCGCGCCACCGACCCGACTATCGGCGACTTCGATCCGGGAGCGGATAGCACGCCAGAGGAAATCTTCAGCGCGCGCCAGACGCTGCTCGTCAATACCATCCAGCCCCCATACGCCCCCGCAGGTGACCTCGGGATGGAGGTGGAGGCCCCGGAGAGTGTGGTACCCGAGCAGCCCCTCGCCTTCGAGGTCAGCCTGGCGAATCTCGGCGCGGGTCATAACTTCCCCACCGGCTTCGCCTTTGCCCGTCAGCCCTGGCTCGCCATCACCGTCACCGACTCGGTGGGCAATGTTCTGCTCCTCTCCGGGGAGCTGGATGAAAGTGGGGATCTGGTGGAAACGCGCTGCAACAACCCCACCCAGCAGATCGTCACGCAGGACGTTGACACCCTGCGGGACGGGCAGGCGGATGCGCTGTCGCTAGCACGAGACAAGCTGGGGTTGAGCGAGGAGGAAGTGGCTACGGCGCTGCTGGAGGCGGGCGGAAACGAGGCGGTGCTGGCGGTACTGGCGGCGCAGCGCACCCGCAACCAGGCGCTCGTCGAGGTAGAGGTGGATGAGGAGGGACAAAGTATCGTCGGGACACGAGGCGGGCTGGATGGAGATGGCACCACGGCTGTTGAGCCCGGCACGCCCTGCGTGGTGAACCTCCAGACGCAACTGTTCACCATGCTTTCCCCAGAGAGCATAGAGGAGTTGCTGTCCGACGATTTCACCGAGCTGGACGACGGGTCGGTGCTGGCAGGGGAGCGCGATGCCTACATCCAGACCCGCGTGTTGCGCCGCTTTATCGCGGCGTGTGCCACCGACCCAACCAGTGACGAGTGCCGCAAGGGGCCAGCCCAGGCCTTTGCGCTCATCGCGGGGCAGCGCATTACCCTGGAGTTCAACACGCTGCCTGTCTCGGGCGATGCCGAGGAGGTCACGATTGAGGTGGCATTCCGCTTCCGAAATTACCCGCCCTACTTCCTCCGGGCACTGGCGGCAGATATCGCCGAGGTCGTGCAACAGCCAGACTCGACCGTCTCTCTGGATGCAGGGGCCATTGCAGAGGCAGAGCAACTGCTCCTGGCGGAGCTGGATGCCCAGACCGTTACCCTCGCCAGCCAAAGCATCACCGTTGCCGTCGAGCCCTAATCTCGCCAGAGAGGAGCCTTGTCTATCAATCCTGAAAGGTTCATTGACAAGGCACCTTCTCGCGAGTAGAGTAGACATAGGAACCCAATCGGTCCCCGCTATTCTCTCGCATAACGGAAGGTGGTTGCCGTGAACTACAGAAGCAAAACGATTCTTGCTGTCATCCTACCGCTGTTATTCTTCTTTCTTATCGTCTTATCCCTCCCCTTTGGCAGCAGTTCCTCGCTGGCAGCGGGAGAGCCCCCGCAAGTCATTCAGACACTTACAACCGCCGCTCGCCAGACGCTCCCCCCTGTTCCCATCCTCGCCGACAATCTGGGGGACAGCAGCAAGATATTTGCTGGGTCTGGCAATCTCAAACCGGACAGTTCCTTTCCCGAGCAGATGGATGGCGACCTCAACCGTATAATCCCAATGACGGACACCGCAGAGGCATGGCTCATCTGGGTTGTGGAGGCGGATGGCAGCCGCGAATTTCAGGCCGCGACCTATCACCTTGTTGATCGCCCCATTGTCGACTTCAAATTTTATGTCTCGTCAGACAATCAAACCTACACCGAGATATCGCCCACGGTCAAAATTCCGTCCAGCAACCAATGGACGCGGGTGCGATATAGTTTTGTTCCGCCAGCGGGCATGAACTTTGTCAAGGTAGAGTTCCCGGACGGCCCCGTTACTCTGAACCCGCGCCAGCTCGGGGCCATCAGCTTCAATGAACCCATCCCCATCATCTATGAGGTCACTCCATCGTCAGGGCCAAGCAATGTGCCAGTGACCCTCGATATCTACGGCGAGAACTTTACGCCGAGAAGCATGGGCTATCTGATACCAATGACCGATGCCTCAATGGCGGTGGCTCTCGAAAATACATTGTACGCGGACGCTTATCATCTACAGGTCATCCTTCCCGTCACGCTAACCCTTCAGAAATACAATGTGAAGGTGGTCAACCCCGCCGGGAGCGAAACCTCCCACATTGGTGCTTATAAGGTGCTGGATGGCACGCTCTACGATGATCTCACGGCGGACGAACTCGACCTACTGATTGACCCGCTCGTCTTTCTGGAAGGGGATACGACCAACCCTAACCTGTTCTTGACCGTGCGGCGCTGGGGTGGAAAAACACCCCTCAGCAATGTGAAGGTCAAATTCTACGAGGGCGACCCCGACGCCGGCGGCATCCTGCTGGGTACGGGCGTAGCCTCGTCCCTGGACCCGTACAGCCACACGCTGACGAGTCCTGTGGTATGGCCCCTCTTCAGCGGTGGGCAATACACCCTCTACGCTAAAATCGATCCTGACAACGCCATCGCGGAGGCCAACGAGGCGAACAATGTGATCAGCCGGACAGTCACGATTGAGTACCTGCCCCCTGAGAGCGATACTTTGCCCCCGCAGGTGGATAGCTTCGTCATCAATGATAGTGCTCCGATCACCGGGGAGAGAAGCGTTGTGCTCAAGACCACGGCGAGTGACAGCCCAACGGGCAGCGCGGTGGTGAGCGTGCTCTACCTGGAGTATGTGTTTGTCCAGAGCGCGGGCGACTGGCTACCGGTGGGCTTCAGCGACAGTGACGAAGATGGCACCCCCGACTGGCTTCCCTACGATGGCTCCATGGCGGTGGAGGGATACCCGTGGACGCTGACCCCCACGCCGGGTATTCACTATCTCGCGGTGTGGGTAGCCGATGCGTATGGCAATGTGTCCGTTGTGCCTGGCACGGCCTTCATCAACCTGATGCCATCTCCTGATAGCAGCATGCACCCCGCCACGATCTTGCAGGACGCGATCCATATCTACCGTGTGAATCTGGGAGCGGGAGAAAACGTCTCGGTGGAGCTGGTATCGGTGATAGGGGACGCAGATCTTTATGTCTGGGGGCCAGACGGCTCTGCCGTGGGGATTCAGGAGACAAGCAACCCATCCGAGGTGGTGGGATTCACCGCCGCCGTGGCCGGAACCTACCAGATTGAGGTGGCGGGCTTTACCAATGCCGAGTA
>JACCSL010000590.1 GCA_013812995.1 Ardenticatenales bacterium
GCTCCTCTTGGAGTGCCAGACTCTCCTCGAAGTGGCTCTGGGCGAGCGGATATTGTCCCTGATTCCAGGCGACCATGCCCAGGTGGTTCAGGGCGAGCGCCATCTCCCGCTGGTTGTCGGCGACACGCAGATAGGAGAGCGCTTCTTCTAGCGCTTCCCGTGCCTCCGCCAGGTTGCCCGCCTGGAACTGAATCTCCCCGATTCCCGTGAGGGCCTGCCCGACCCCATCCCCATCTTCCTGCGCCGCGCAGATCGCCCGCGCTCGTTCCTGACAGAGCAGTGCTTCCTGGCAGGCTCCGCGCTGGAGTAGCAGCCGCCCCATTGCCCGCTGGCAGCTTGCTTCCAGGATGTCATCTTGAAGCGGGGGTACCTGCGCCAGGGCCTCCTGGTATCGGGTTTGTGCCTCCTCCCAGCGTCCCACGAGTTCCAACACCGTACCTAGCGCCAGCCGAATCTCGATCTGCTCGCGCGGGTTGCTTTCATCCAGCAGGGGCAGGAGGCGTGCGTAGTAGTCCAGGGCGGCCTCGTTCGCGTAGGCACTCTGTGCCGCCGCGCCCGCCAGGCGGAGATAGACCTGCTTCTTGGGCAAGTTGTCGCTTCGTTCGTAATGATAGGCCAGCAGGTCCAGCAGGGGAGCCTCGCGAGGCAGTGCCAACTCTCGAAGGGCGCCGCGTGCGGCCTGGGCTTCAAGGTAGCGACCAAATTGCTCGTGCAGCGCGGCGCGTGTCGCATAACTCAGGCTCTCGTAGGCGACCTCCTGTGTGACAACGTGCTTGAACAGGTAGGCTAACTCGGGCTCCGGTGCCTCCTGTGGGGTCAGGTCGAGGCGGCTCAATGTTTCCAGGTCGGCCTTGATCTCCGCTGGCACGCCCAGCGCGGGGTAATAGCCCCAGAGCCACACCGCGCGGAACAGCCGACCCAGCACGCTCGCGACCTTGAGCGTGATTTGCTGCCTTTCCCCCAGCTGGTCGATTCGGCTCAGAATCAGGCTATGAAGGCTTGTGGGCAGTTCCAGTTGAGCCAGAGTGGAACCATCCTGCGTGTCCACGCCCCGGTCCTGTAGATAGTTGAGCAGCTCCTCAATATAGAAAGGGTTGCCCTGTGCCCGCACGATGAGCTGTTGCACCACCTCCGGGGCTATCGGCGCGTTCTCAGAGCCCTGAGCGGCAATGAGATATTCTGCCTCTTCTGGTGTGAACTCGTTCAGGCGAATCTCGCTGTAGTAGGGGAGAAGACTCACACGCGGCTCCTGCATCCGCGTCAGGCTGGGCGGACGGTAGGCGAGCACGATGAGAATCGGCAGGGAGCCAATGGCGCGACCCACCGCCTCCAGGAGGTCATGAGAGAGCGGGTCGATCCAGTGGACATCCTCCAGCACCAGCAGGAGCGGTGCCTCCCGGCTCGCGTGGCGCAGACAATCCACCACGAGTGCCTCCATCGAGCTCTTGCGAAGTTCCGGCTCCAGAAATGCGGTCAGGTCGTTGTCAGGAAGCGGAAGGTTTAGCACTGCCCCCAGCAGCGGCAGGCGGGGGAGCAGTGAGGGGTCGATGGCGCTCAGATGGTGCCCCGATTTTGTGAGCTGGGCAGCGAGCGACGCTGTGGGCTCCAGGTCAAAGAGCCCCCGCACGATGGGCTGCCAGGACAGATAGGGGCTGTTGGTGGCGTAGGATTGACATTCTCCGCCAAGCCCTGTGAAGCCGCACACCTGGGCGGCGCGGATGACCTCGGCGATGAGCCGTGATTTACCCATGCCAGCCTCAGCGGTGATGCCAACGATCTGGCCCTGGCCCTGCTCCGCCAGCCTCAGCCGCGCCTTGATCTGGGCAAGCTCCGCCGCGCGGCCCACCATTGGCAGACGGTATGCTGGCTCCTGGAGGTGGATACTCTGCTCCTGCCTGCGGCCCAGTAGCGCAAAGAGCGGAACTAGCTCCTCCTTTCCCTTGACCCGGATGGGGGGAAGGGCCTCCCAGATAAAATCCGCCTGGGTGGCCGCCTGCACGCGACCGCTCGCCAGAATCTGGCCCACTGCGGCGTTCTGCATCAGCCGCGCCGCCAGATTTACCTCATCCCCCAGGGAGCCATAGGTTCGGCGCGTGCTGCCGCCATAGGCTCCCGTGCGCATCATGCCACGGCTGATTCCGATGCGCACCTCCTCCACCCCCAGATGAGGTGGTGGGGTCACCAGTTGGAGAGCGGCCGAGGTGGCGCGGTGCGCATCATCCTCGTGCGCGATAGGTGCCCCGAAGGTGGCATAGAGATAGCTGCCCTTCTCGCCGATAGTCAACTGGAGCAGCGTTCCCTCGTAGCGGGCCAGCCCCTCGGCCTGCACCCAGCGAATGTAGCGGTCCAGCTTGTCGCCAGCAGCCTCGTCGTGCTCGTAGTCGATACCCGCGAAGCGCAGGAAGAGCGCCACGGCGGGGCGAAGCTCGGTGAGAAATTCACCCTGCCCAGCGTGCAGCCGCTCAAACACGACGGGGAGCAGCCAGGGCCGAAGCTGCTCGGTCGAGAGGGCATCTTCTGGTAGTAGCGGCCAGGGGGTTGGGGGTACTAAGTGCTGTAACCCTGCAACCACAGCATAGGGCGGTCCGTCCGCCGTCGTGCGCCAGGCTGCTACCCCCAGAACATCTTCCAGGGCGGCGGCGGTGTGCGGATCCACCACAATCTCGCCTGTTTGCGCTACCTGCTCGGCTATTGCCATGCGAGACAAGGTTTCTCCAGCGAGGACATCGATGAGCTGAATCGAGGGATTGCCCACGAGGAAGCGGCGCACCGGTCCTATCGCGACCGCCACCTTGATCGCGAGATTAACTTCCCGTCCCGAGGGCAAGCGCACCGTCGCAAAG
>JACCSL010000601.1 GCA_013812995.1 Ardenticatenales bacterium
CGCCCCCCCCCCCCACAACGCCTGTCGCCGCCAAAGCGGAGAGCACCAGCGCCACGCGCCCCCCGGTGACGAGGTCGGTGGCCCCGGCCCCGCTCCCGCCGCTGGACCTGCTCCACCACCGCACGACCAGCACGCTGGACCCTTCCATCGCGCGGGAAAAAGCGCGGATTATCGAAGAGACGCTACGCTCCTTCGGCGTGGTCGCGACGGTGGTTCAGGTCAATCAGGGGCCTGCTGTGACGCAGTTCGGCGTGCAACCCGGCTTCATCGAGCAGACCATGCGGGATGGAACGGTCAGGAAGCGCAAGGTGAAGGTCAACGCCATCACCTCGCTGGCCGATGACCTGGCATTGGCACTGGCGGCAAAGAGTATCCGCGTGGAGGCCCCGGTGCCGGGTCGCCCCTACGTGGGGATCGAGGTGCCGAACATCGACACGGAACTGGTGACGCTGCACAGCGTCTTGACCAGTGCCGAGTTCAAGAAGACGGACAGCGACCTGGCCTTTGCGCTGGGTCGCGATGTGAGCGGTCACCCGGTCGTCGGGGATCTGGCGAGGATGCCCCACATGCTCATCGCGGGGGCGACAGGCTCCGGCAAATCCGTCTGTGTCAACACGATCATTGCCTCGCTTCTCTTTAACCTGGGGCCAGAGCAGCTCCAGATTCTGATGATCGACCCGAAGATGGTGGAGCTCATCCCCTACAATGGTATTCCCCATCTCATCGCCCCGGTGGTTACAGACATGGAGCGCGTCGTGGGGGCGCTGACCTGGGCCATGCGGGAGATGGACCGCCGCTACAAGCTCTTCAGCAAGGCGGGAAAGCGCAATCACCAGAGCTACAACAGCTGGGCGCTAACGCAGGGCAAGGAGACATTGCCCTACATCGTCATCATCATCGACGAGTTGGCGGACCTGATGATGGTCGCCGCCGATCAGGTCGAGCGCATCATCTGCCGAATCGCGCAGATGGCACGCGCCACGGGCATGCACCTGATCCTTGCCACGCAGCGCCCCAGCGTCGATGTCGTCACCGGGCTCATCAAGGCCAATGTCCCGGCGCGTGTGGCTTTTGCGGTGGCAAGCCAGGTAGATAGCCGCGTGATCCTTGATACGAACGGGGCGGAAGCGCTGCTGGGGCGGGGCGATATGCTCTTCCAGGCTCCGGACTCCAGCAAGCTACAGCGCCTCCAGGGCTGCTTTGTCAGCGACCAGGAGCTACAAGAGGTGGTGGGCTACTGGCTCCGCTACAACCCGCAGCGTGCCGCCGCTCCGGTCGATAAGACACCGTGGGATGATATTCTGGATGAGATGGAAGAGGCAGAGGCGGGGGAGGATGACCTGCTGGAGCAGGCCATCGCCATCGTGAAAGAGCACCAGTGGGCCTCCACCTCCTTCCTCCAGCGCAAGCTGCGGATTGGCTACACCCGAGCCGCCCGCCTGATCGACACGCTGGAGGAGAAGGGAATCATCGGCCCGCCGGAGGAAGGGAACAACGGCAGTCGGACAGTATTGGTCGGGGCGGCGGCGGGGGAAAAGCGGCTCAGCGAGTGAGTCACCTAGGCCAGGCCAAGCAACTCGTAGGCTTGCAGGGGTTCCTTTCTGCCGCGAATATCAAGCGGGGGCAGCGCGCGCACAATCACCTGATCTTTGACAGCAGTATAGGTTTCATCGCAGATAATTGTCTGCCCCTTCCCGGCAATCTCCTGCAAGCGTTGGGCGGTGTTGGGCGGGTGACCAATCACTGTATAATCCATGACCTGCTCGCTGCCCGCATTGCCAACCACCGCGTTCCCCGTCACAAGGCCAATCCCCAACCCCAACTCACTCAGGATGGGCATACTGCCCCGCAACTCCTCGAACTTCTTCTGCATCGTAAGTGCCGTACAGACCGCCCGGTAGGCGTCGTCACCCAGCGAGGTAGGGGCCCCGTAGAACGACAGAATCGCATCCCCGATGTACTTGTCGAAGGTTCCTTTGTGGTCGAAGATAATCGGCACCAGGCTGGTCCAGAGGGTGTTCAACACGTAGAGCACCTCCTGCGCGCTTCGCTGGTCGCTGAAGGTCATAAAGCCGCGAATATCCGCCAGGAGCACTGTGACCCGCAGGGTCGCCCCGCCCAATTTCAGATTCTGGGTGGGGTCCGAGAGCATGGTGTCCACAATGGCAGGCGACATGTAGCGTAGCAGCACGCGACGGAGGGTCTTGCTCTGTTGCTCCAATTCGATCTGCATCCGCTCCAGGTCCTCGTTGCGACGCTCAGACTCGTCATGAATCTGCTTGAGGCGCAGGAGCGAGCGAATCCGGGTGATGAGCTCGGAGCCGTTGAAAGGTTTGGAGATAAAATCGTCCGCCCCTGCCTCCAGACCCCGAATCTTGTCCGCCGTCGCGGTCAGACCCGTGACCATGAGAATGGGCGTCCAGGCCAGCGAGCCGTCCCCGCGCAGCTTGCGGGCCACCTCAAAGCCGCTGATGTCTGGCATCATTACATCCAGCACGATGACATCCGGGCGGGCAACGAGGGCCATCTGCGTACATTCGATGCCATCCTTGGCCTCCAACACTTCAAAATCGTGCAACTCAAGCATTCGCCGAAGAAGCAACCGCATATCTGGTTCATCATCTGCCACGAGGATCAGCGGCGGTGCTTGTCGAGACGGATACATAACAACCTACTCTCTTTAAACGAAACCGGGTTATGATACAGCTTCCCTAATTATAGAATGTAATGAGGGACAACTCAACCACGGAGAAGTAGAAGCATCATGAAATTCGCTGGAACGCTCATGTTTGTCTGGCTGCTTGCGGCATGTACTCCCACCAGTGCCATTCCACCCTTGACCCCTTCCGGAACCGCTCCATCTGGAACAGTTATCAGTCCTACATCGACCGCTGTACCCTCTGCCAATAGCCTTTCTCCGACAGAGCTAAAATATCAACTGCTGGCGGAGTTCCCCGCCCTCTTCTTCTGCGACTCCGATTTCTATCCCGTAGCCCGAGAAGATGAGGGGGAGTTGGCGCTACAACGTTTTCCAGAAATAGCCGCCAACGGCGAAGAATTCCAGGCGATCCTGAAGCACCAGGGGCTCGACGGCCTGATCGAATTCACGGATGAGCAAAAATTGCTCATCTATCGGGAGCACAAGAAGCTGGCTGTCATCCAATTAGAGCCCACCGGGGATGAATACCAGTTTCAGGTGCAGGTCGCGGAGGCCAGCGAGCAGGGCTTTCTTATTAGAGGGCGAATTGATAGTAGCGGTACGATCAGCGTTGAAACGCGCGAGCCCACCATCGCTACCTGCCCCATCTGTCTCGCGGCTCACACGCAGATTGATACGCCCGATGGACCAGTGGCCGTAGAAACGCTTCGCAGAGGCGACAGTGTTTGGACGGTAGATGCGACGGGTACGCGGCAGCCAGCCACGGTGTTGAGGACCACGCGCGTCGTCGTTCCGGCTCGCCATCCGATGCTCCACCTCGTCCTGGCTGATGGACGCGAGCTTTGGGTCTCTCCGGGCCATCCCACGGCAGAGGGGAAACCGCTGGGTGACCTCAGAACTGGCGACCTGCTGGATGGGGCGCGTGTGACGCACAGCGAGCAGGTCGCCTATAACGCGCCAGCGACTTATGATCTGCTGCCATCCGGTGGGACAGGTTTCTATTGGGCAAACGGAATACTGATCGGTAGCACCTTATCGGCCCCGTAGGCTCAGTCCTCAGCCATCAGAATCAGCGTTCCCCAGGTGCGTGGGTCGGCAAGGCGGCGCGTGGGGG
>JACCSL010000640.1 GCA_013812995.1 Ardenticatenales bacterium
ACCAGGCACAGCGCGAGAAGGTCTCCATCAAGGTCTTCCCGGACCTCTTCCAGTTCATGGCGGGGGAGATGACTATCGGGGATCTCAATGGCCTGCCGCTACTCACCGTGCGCGATATTGCGCTCCAGGGCTGGAAGCTGGGCGTTAAGCGGCTGGTCGATATGCTGCTGAGTGGGATGGCGCTTGTCGCCCTATCGCCGCTCATGCTGCTGATTGCGATTCTCATCAAATTGGAGAGCCCAGGTGCGGTCTTCTTCACGCAGGAGCGCATGGGGTTGGATGCCAGGCCGTTCCGCCTCATCAAGTTTCGCTCCATGCGGCAGGATGCCGAGCGCCATGCCACCTGGACCACCGAGAATGATCCCCGCGTGACACGCCTCGGCCGCTTCATTCGCAAGACGAGCATCGACGAGCTGCCCCAGTTCATCAATGTGCTGTTGGGCGAGATGAGCATTGTCGGGCCGCGCCCCGAGCAGCCGCAGTACGTGGAACAGTTTCAGCAATCCATCCCGCGCTACATGGACCGCCACCGCGAGAAAGCCGGGATTACAGGTTGGGCTCAGGTGAATGGACTACGCGGCGACACCAGCATCTACGAGCGCACCAAGTACGACCTCTGGTACATCGAGAACTGGTCCCTCACCCTGGACTTCAAGATCATGCTCCGCACAGCCGTCAAGATGCTCTTTGACCGCAGCGCGTATTAAAGCAAAGTCAAAAGTCAAAAGTAACGGATATTTCGTTGGAATGTCCTTGAAGGGCCAAAGCACAAAGGGATTCTATTCTTACCTTTGATTTCCCGGCGGGGCAATAAAGGTAAGGTCGTTGTCGTCACTTTTGACTTTTGACCTTTAACTTTTGACTTTTGACTTTCCTTTCCCCCCCTTGACGCTCCCTCCTCGCTTTGCTATTATGTTTCGCGAATTGGCACTCTAAATAAAGGAGTGCCAATTATAATAGTAGGCCCTGGAGTGGAGGTTTTGGTGGATTTTGAACTAACAGAACGACAGCAGGGGATTCTGGGGTTTGTGGTGCGAGAGTATATTCGCCACGCCCAGCCTGTCGGCTCCCGCACGGTGGTCGAGCGCTCTGCCCTGAATGTGAGTTCGGCCACGATCCGCAATGAGATGGCAGCGCTGGAGGAGATGGGGCTTCTGAAACATCCCCACACCTCGGCCGGGCGCGTGCCGACGGAGGCGGGGTACCGCTACTTTGTCGAGTGTTTGATGGAGAAGGCCGATCTGCCGGAGTCCGAGCAGCGGCTGATTCGCCATCAATTTCACCAAGCTCGCATGGACGTCGAGCAGTGGATGAAGCTGGCAGCGGCGGTGCTTGCCCACACGACCAGCATGGCGAGCGTCATCACATTGCCGCACGCCACGCGCTGCCGCGTGAAGCACATCGAAATCATCAGCATCAGCGATGGACTGGCCCTGATTGTCCTGGTCTTACAGGAGGGAATCGTCAAGCAGCAACTTCTGAGGACGATATCTCCCTATCCCACCCAAGAACAACTGAATTTCATCGCGAACAAACTCAATGCCTATTTCGGCGGGCTGGACCGTGTGGACATTGTGACACGCCCGGCAGATCTGACGCTCTTTGAGGGGCGAGTGCGCGAGGCCGTGGTCGAGATGATGGAGCGCGTCGACAGCCGGGGCACGAGTGATCTCTACCGGGACGGCCTGATCCATGTCCTGCGGCAGCCCGAGTTCTCAGAGGCGGACGCGATTCGTCAGGTGATAGAAATTTTAGAGGAACGCTCGTTGCTTGAGCAGATTGCCACAGAGATTCGCTCCACGCGGGGCGTACAGGTGATTATCGGCGGTGAGGGGCGCTGGCAGGAAATCTCGGATGTGAGCCTCGTGATGGCACCGTATGGGGTCCAGGGACGCTCTGCCGGGATCATGGGTGTGGTTGGCCCCATGCGGATGCCCTACGGGCGCGCCGTCAGCGCGGTACGCTTCATGGCAAGCCTGATGAGTCACCTGCTGTCGGACGTTTATCTTGGCGATGATGCCTATTCGGAGGATATAAAACGTGAGTGAGCAGAAGAACAATGTGCCACAAAACGAGATGGCACCTGAGGTAGAAGCCGCGCAAACCACAGAAGCTACCGATACGGAAGCACCCGCTACTGAGCCGGAGGGTCACAGCGACGAGGTATCCCTGGCGGAGCGCCTCACCGCCCTGGAAAAAGAGCGGGACGAGTATCTCGATCAGTGGCGACGCAGCGCGGCAGAGTTCCAGAATTTCCGCAAGCGCGAGGAGCGACTTCGCGTGGAGCGGGAGCGTAGTGCGAATACTCGTGTTCTAAAGAAGTTGCTTCCTGTGATGGACGACCTTCAGCGCGCCGCGCAGTACGTTCCCCAGGAACTGACGAGCAACGACTGGGTCAACGGCATGTTGGCGATCGAGCGCAAACTATGGTCCGTGCTGGAGCAAGAGAGCGTCACAACCGTGGATTCTGCGCCCGGCAGCTCTTTTGATCCTACGGTTCACGAGGCCCTTCTTTCTGAGGATAGCGAAGAGGTAGAGTCGGGGCATATCACTAAGGAACTAGAACGCGGCTATCGACATGGAGAGACGGTACTTCGCCCTGCGCGCGTCGCGGTGGCACGATAGACTGCTTTGAACTGATAGAGGTAAAGCGCTGTGGGTAAAATTATCGGTATCGATCTCGGAACAACCAACTCTGTCGTGGCGGTGATGGAAGGCGGCGAGCCCCTCGTCATTCCCAACGCGGAGGGCTCGCGGCTCACGCCATCGGTGGTCGCGGTAAACCCCAAGACGGGGGAGCGGCTCGTCGGGCAGATGGCAAAGCGCCAGGCAGTGACCAACCCGACGAACACTATCGCCAGCATCAAACGCTTCATGGGGCGCGCCTTCAGCGACCCACGAGTGCAGGAAGATCTGGATCGCGTCCCCTACAAGATGCAGCCCGCCTCCAACGGTGATGTGCGCGTGCTTATGGGGGGGAAAGAGTATGCCCCGCCCGAGATTTCGGCCATGATTCTGCAAAAGCTGAAGCGCGACGCCGAGGCCTATCTGGGCGAGAGCGTTGAGCAGGCCGTGATTACCGTCCCCGCCTACTTCAATGACTCCCAGCGCCAGGCCACGAAGGCCGCCGGGCAAATTGCCGGGTTGGAAGTGCTGCGTATCATCAATGAGCCAACGGCAAGCGCCCTGGCCTATGGATTGGGCAATCAAAAAGATCAGAAAATCGCGGTCTATGACCTGGGTGGCGGAACCTTCGATATCTCCATCCTGGATGTCGGGGAAGGGGTCTTTGAGGTGCTGAGCACCGCAGGTGATACCCATCTGGGCGGCGATGACTTTGATCGCACCATCATCGACTGGGCGGCGGACGAGTTCAAGGCGCAGGAAGGGTTGGACCTCCGCACGGACCCGATGGCCCTCCAGCGTCTGGCAGAGGCGGCGGAGCGGGCCAAGATCGAACTCTCCTCCGTGATGCAGACCGACATCAATCTGCCCTTCATCACCGCCACCGCTGAGGGGCCGAAGCACCTGACCTACACCCTCACCCGCGCCAAACTGGAACAACTCACCGAGAAGCTCGTCGAGCGCACGCTGACCCCGCTGGAAGATGCCCTCCGAGACGCGAGTCTCCAGAAAGAGGATATCGGCGAGGTGATTCTGGTCGGGGGGCAGACGCGAATGCCCGCTGTGCAGGAAGCGGTCACGCGCTTTTTTGGGAAGGAGCCCCACAAGGGTGTCAACCCGGACGAGGTCGTCGGCATTGGGGCAGCCGTGCAGGCCGGGGTTCTGGCCGGGGATGTCAAGGATGTGCTGCTGCTCGATGTGACCCCGCTGACGCTTGGCCTGGAGACGGTCGGAGGCGTGGCCTCGCCCATCATTCCTCGCAACACCACAATTCCCACCCGCGAGAGCAAGAACGTCTCGACTGCAACAGACAACCAGAGCGAGCTGCGCTTTCATATCGTACAGGGAGAGCGCCCCCTCGCGTCCGAGAACAAATCACTTGGACACTTTGAACTGCGGGGGATTCGCCCCGCGCCGCGCGGTGTGCCGCAGATCGAGATGACCTTCGACATCGACGCGGATGGGATCCTCAAGGTTTCGGCACGGGATAAAGACACCGGGCAGGAAACAGGGATTACCATCACTGCCAGCACCGGGCTGCGGGACGAAGAGGTGGCTGAGATGATCGCGGCGGCGAAGAATGCCGAGGCAGAGGACAGTGCCCGCCTCGACGAGATCACCGCGCGCAACAAGGCCGAGACGACGCTTCACCGCGCGGGGCGAACGCTGATGGCCTTCCAGGAACAGCTTGGCGACGACCAGCGAGATCGGCTGAACGCACTACAGGGAGAGCTCCGCGCGGCCCTGAACAGTTCGGAAGAGGGGGCCATCGAGCAGGTCCGTACCCTGACCAACGAGTTGGCCGAGGCGATCAGCGCGCTGGGCCAGACCCGCCCTACCTATGAGACTCAGACGCCCCCCTCGCCCGAGGAAATGCAGGACGACGCCAGTACCGAGACACCCCAGGGGGAAGGTGACTCGCCACAGGAAAAAACAGATGAACAATCGTAAAGATTATTACGAGGTCCTGGGAATCGAGCGTACGGCTTCGGCAGCGGAAATCCGCACGGCCTACCGCAAGCTGGCGCGGCAGTATCATCCCGATCTAAACAAGGGCGACGACGCGGAGGAACGCTTCAAGGAGCTAAACGAGGCGTATGAGGTTCTTTCCAATACAGAGAAGCGCGCGATGTATGATCGCTTCGGTCATGCCGGGCTTGGCAGCCAGGGCGGATTCGGGGCAGGTGGCTTCGAGGGTGGCCTGGGCGACATCTTCGAGCAATTCTTTGGCAGCTTTGCACGCGGGGGCACAGGAGCCCGTCGCATGGGGCCTCGCCCCGGCAACGACCTGCGCACCGCCATCGAGATTACCTTCGAGGAGGCCGTGCGCGGAACCACCGTCGAGGTTTCCGTCGAGCGGCTGGAGGGATGCACGACCTGCAAGGGCAGCGGCGCTGCTGCTGGGACGACACCCATCCGCTGCGTTCAGTGCGCGGGTCTGGGCGAGGTGCGCACGGCGCGGCAGAGCATCTTCGGGCAGGTGGTGGTCACGGATACTTGCCCGCGCTGCAAGGGCGAGGGCGAGGTGGTGTCAACCCCCTGCCCGAGCTGCAACGGTCAGCGCCGCAAGCGCGTCGAGCGCCACCTGGAGGTCAACGTCCCGGCGGGCATCGATGACGGGATGCGGATTCGGCTGGCGAGTGAGGGCGATGAGGGCATCCGGGGCGGTCCGACGGGCAATCTCTACGTGGATGTCAATGTCAAAGCGCACGAGTATTTCCGCCGCGAAGGTCAGAATATCCTGCTCGACCTGGAGCTGAACATGGCCCAGGCATCGCTGGGCGATGAGATTCAGGTGCCTACCATTGACGGGATGCAGCCCATGTCCATCCCCGCCGGAACGCAGACCGGCCAGGTCTTCCGGCTACGCGGCAAGGGCATTCCCCATGTTCGCAACGAGGACATCCGGGGCGACATGCTCATCAACATCTTCGTCAAGGTACCGACGAATCTCACCGACGAGCAGCGCGAGCTCATGGAACGCTTTGCCGAGACCTTGGGCGGCTCCGTGACGCCCCATGCACACAAGGGCGGCTTCTTTGACCGCCTGCGCGATGCCTTCAAAGGGTAGGCATCGCGCAGGCGCTGTGTTACAATC
>JACCSL010000651.1 GCA_013812995.1 Ardenticatenales bacterium
CCTATGGACCCACTGAGGGAACCATCGTTGTCACGCGGGCTGAGTTGACCCAGGAAGTCACTGACTCTGGCCTGCCCCTACCCATTGGACGGCCCATTGCGAATACACAGCTCTATGTGCTGGATCATTACGGGCGACCCTGTCCGATTGGGGTCCCAGGCGAGTTGCATATCGGTGGGGCGGGCGTGGCGCGCGGCTATCATAGCCATCCCGCGCTGACCGCCACCCGCTTCGTGCCCAATCCCTTCAGCCCGACACCGGGCGCGCGGCTCTACCGCACGGGCGATCTGGTACGCTATCGGCCGGATGGACAACTGCTCTTTCTGGGTCGCACCGACGATCAGATTAAGATTCGCGGGTTCCGCATTGAGCCTGGCGAGATTGCTGCCTGCCTGCGCCAACATCCTGCCGTGCAGGAGGCGTATGTCCTACCGTGGGAAGCTCAGGCAGGGGATTTACGGTTAGTGGCTTACGTCGTCGCCGAGGGAGAAACCGAGGCGATGGGACGCACCCTGCGGGAGCACGTCCAAGGCCAGCTCCCCGCCTACATGGTCCCCGCCTACTTTGTGTCGCTGGAGCGACTGCCTAAAAGCCCCAGCGGCAAGATTGACCGCCGCGCGCTACCCACCCCCGACCCGATGGCCCGCCCTGATCTGACACACCGCTACGTTGCCCCCAGCACCCTGGCGGAGGAGACCCTGGCGACCATGTTCAGCCAGGTCACAGGCGTGGAGAAGATCGGGGTTCACGATAATTTCTTTGAGCTGGGTGGGCACTCACTCCTGGCAACCCAGTTGGTGGCCCGTGCCCGCAGCGCGTTCGAGGTCGATATTTCCCTGCGCTCCTTTTTCGACGCGCCGACCATCGCCGAATTGGCTCTGGTCATCGAGGAGGCACTCATTGCCAAGCTGGAAGCGATGGACGAGGAAGAGCTCGAAGCACTCCTCTAAAGAAGAGGTAGAAAAGGCGTCTCATGAATACATTCGATCTATCAACTCTTATCTTTGACTTTACCCTTGTGACGCACATCATCGCGGGTGCCGTCGTCTTGCTGACGGGGTTGCTCGCGATGATTCTGCACAAGGGTGGCAAGAATCACCGACAACTAGGCAAGGTTTATTTCTGGTCGATGGCCTACGTTTCCCTCTCGACCGGAGTTCTGGTGCTGTTCCACCCCAACCGCTTCATGTTACTCCTGGCCGTCCTGATTTTTTATCAGACGTTCACGGGATACCGTGTGCTCCTTCGCAAACGGCTCACGGCAGGGTCAGGTCCAACCTGGCTGGATTGGGCGATGGGCCTGCTCTGCACGCTGGCCGGGCTATTATTCGCGGGCTGGGTGTTGCTAGCCCTTTTTGGATGGCGTGAATCCGCTGCCCCGCCCTCCTTCATCCTGATAACATCGGTCATTGGGTTCTATGCTTTCTGGACCGGGGCGATGGACCTGCGTACCTTTGCCCGTCCCCCCCAGGGGGATAAGAACCACTGGTGGTACCATCACATGGGGTCCATGGTCGGTTCCTACACGGGGGCCATCATCGCCTTCACAAACACAAATGTGGCGAAGCTGCTCCCCCCGGAGCTGGTGTGGACGGTATGGCTCATCCCAGGGGTACTGGGCATCGCGGGTGGAATCATCTGGATCAACCATTACAAGAAAAAGTTCAATCGCGTCCGCACTCCCCGCCCACTCCCACAGGTGGTGGTCGAGACTGAAGTGGGGTAGCCCTGGAAGCAGCCAGGCAGCATGACAAGGAATAAAGACGACCATGAGTGATGATATTCTTGAGCAGGCTGGGTGGAATCCTGCCCCGACGCCCTACCCGAATGACCGTTGTGTCCATGAACTCTTCGAGGCCCATGCCGCCCGCCAGCCGAATCAGATCGCGCTGGTGGAGGGGGAGAAGCAGTGGAGTTACCGAGATCTGGACGAGCAGGCAAACCAGCTAGCGCACCAACTCCGGGCACTGGGCGTCGGCCCCGAGACGCGTGTGGGCGTCTATATGGAACGGTCAGCCCTCATGGTGATGGGATTCCTGGCAATCCTGAAGGCAGGGGGGGCCTACGTGCCACTCGATCCTATCTACCCCACGGAACGGGTCGCCTGGATGCTGGCGGACACCCAGGCCCCGGTGGTGCTCACCCAGACCAGCCTGCTGGAGAGCCTCCCGGTGGGGGATACCCAGCGCCTCTGCCTGGATGCGACAGGGACGAAACAGTGGCCGACCCATGCGCCTCCCCGTCAATGTTTCCCCTCGTATGCAGCCCATGTGATCTATACCTCGGGCTCCACGGGGAAACCCAAGGGCGTCATCATTCCCCATTCGGCCATCAATCGTACAGTTGTCGGCAGTAACTACCTTCAACTGGGACCGGATGATTGTGTTGCCCATGTCGCCAACACCTCGTTCGATGCAGCCACCTTCGAAATCTGGGGGGCGCTGTTGAATGGGGCACGGCTGGTCATTGTCTCCAGAGAGCAGCTCCTTGCACCGGAGGACTTCGCTACTCTTCTTCGCACGGAAGCGGTTACCACGCTCCTTCTGACAACGTCGCTCTTTAACCAGCTAGCTTATGCCCATCCTTCTCTGTTCAGTGGGCTGCACACGGTCCTATTTGGGGGGGAGGCCGCCAATCCCCGCGCCGCCCGCCATCTCCTCGACAGCGCGCCGCCACAGCGCCTGCTTAATCTTTATGGACCCACGGAAAGCACGGTGCTGGCCTCCTGGTATGAGGTCAAGGCTATTGCCAACGAGGCAACGAGCCTGCCGATTGGTCTCCCGGTCTCAAACACTGTGCTTTATGTGCTGGATGAGACGCTTCAGCCCCTGCCAGTCGGGGTGCCGGGCGAGCTATACCTTGGTGGCGAGGGGTTGGCGCGCGGCTATCTCAACCGCCCGGCGCTCACCGCCGCGAGCTTTATCCCGGACCCTTTCAGTGGGGTACACGGTGCGCGGCTCTACCGCACAGGCGATCTAGTACGCTCCCTGCCCGACGGCCAGCTCGACTTTGTGGAGCGAAAAGATCAGCAGGTCAAGCTGCGCGGATTCCGCATCGAGTTGGGCGAGATCGAGAGTGCGCTGAGTCGCCACCCTGCCATCCGAGAGGCGGTGGTTATCGTGCGGGAGGATACGCCGGGCCATCGCTACCTCGCCTCGTATCTCACCCTGAACGAAGAGTCCACCCCCACAACCAGCGAGATGCGCGCCTTCCTTCAGGAGAGACTGCCCTCCTACATGGTACCGAGCGCCTTCGTGTTCCTCCCGGCGCTCCCTCTGACCCCCAATGGCAAGTTTGACCCACGCGCCCTGCCCATTCCTGATCAGGACACGCGCACGGAGTTGTTCGTTGCCCCGCGCACCCCGCTTGAGGAGCTACTTGCCACTCTCTTCGCGGAACTGCTGGAGGTGGAGCAGGTCAGCATCCATGATAACTTTTTCGACCTGGGGGGTCATTCCCTCCTTGCGATGCAGGCACTCACGCGCAGCGCGCAGCATTTCCAGGTTTCCCTCCCCGTGAGCACGTTCTTCAAGGCCCCGACGGTGGCCGGGCTGGCAGCCGCTATCGCACATTCTCCTACGACGCAGGCGCTGCCACTGTTACCCATCCCACGGACGGATCAGATGCCACTTTCCTATGCCCAGCAGCGGCTCTGGTTCCTGGACCAGATGATGCCTGAGAGTCCTGTGTACAATGTGCCCTTCGCCATCCGCCTGCGCGGTGCTCTGGATCATCCGGCGCTGGAGCAGAGTCTAACGGAGATGGTACGCCGCCACGAGGCGCTACGCAGCACCTTCGGGGAGCAGAATGGGCGGCCCTACTGTCGGATTCACCCGGCAGGAGCGCGTGCCTTGACGGTGGAAGAACTGGGGCACCTGCCCGATTCCGAACAGGCACCCGTCGTGCAGCAGCGTATTCGCGAGGATGCCAGGGCCCCATTCAATCTGGCGCAGGGACCTTTGCTTCGCACCCACCTGCTCCGCCTTCGCCCCGACGAGCACATTTTGCTGCTGAATGTTCACCATATCGTCGCAGATGGGTGGTCGGTGGGGGTTTTTTCCAACGAGTTGGTCGCGCTTTACGACGCGTTCTGCCAGAAACAGTCTTCCCCCCTGCCCGAGCTATCCATCCAGTATGTGGACTTTGCCCAGTGGCAGCGCCAGTGGTTGGAAGGCGGACACCTGGATGCCATGCTCCCGTACTGGAAGGAGCAGCTTGCCCAGGCCCCCGCCGCTCTCGACCTGCCGATAGATCGACCGCGCCCGCCCCTCCAGACATTCGAGGGCGCGCTTTACCCTCTCGTTGTGGACAAGTCGATGACAGAGGCGCTCAAGATCCTCAGCCGCCGCGAAGACAGTACGCTCTTCATGACGCTGCTGGCTACCTTCCAACTGATGCTTCATCGCTACAGCGGACAGAACCACATCAATGTAGGCACGCCCATCGCCAATCGCAACCGGACCGAGATCGAGGGGCTCATCGGCTTCTTCGTCAATACGCTCGTTATCTCCACGGAGCTGGGGGGCGATCCCTCCTTCCGGGAGTTGCTACAGCGGGTCCGCCGCCTCACCCTGGATGCCTATGACCACCAGGACGTGCCGTTCGACAAGATCGTAGAGGCGCTCCAGGCGGGGCGGGATCAGAGCCGCTCGCCCCTCTTCCAGGTCATGTTTGTGCTGCAAAACGCGCCGCTTGGGGAGCAGTCGCTGGCCGGGGTAAGTATGGAAGTGCTTCCCACGGAGGCCGGGATTGCCAAGTTCGACCTGATTCTCTCCTTCGTTGAACAGGAGGGAAAACTGGTGGGCAGCATCGAGTACAACAGCGCGCTCTTCGAGGTGCAGAGCATTGAGCGAATGGCCGATCATCTGCGTGTGCTGCTCGGCCAGATCATCGCCGCGCCGGAGCAACCTCTCTCTGCCTTCCTGGTGCTGACCCCTGCTGAACAGGCGGAACTGACTCGGAAGAGGGCACAGGCCCGGCAGCAGCCGCAGCCGCCAACGGGAAAGGAGGAAAAGGAGTCCGCTGAGGAGATGCAGGCCCGTGTGGCGAGTCGCAAGGATCAGCTGTCCGCCAAGAAGCAGGCCCTTCTGGAGAAGATGCTGCGCCGCGCCGTGGAGGAGCCTGCCGCGCAAGCCCCCACCATTCCCCAGCGCCCCACCGACACGCCGATCCCGCTCTCCTTCTCCCAGGAGCAACTCTGGTTCCTCGATCAACTGGCCCCTGGCATGGCGACCTACAACATGCCCTTCCGCATGGAATTTACCGGGCCTCTCAGCGCCCAGGCACTCACTCAGAGCTTTACAGAGTTACTGCGCCGCCACGAGGCCCTGCGCACCTACTTCGAGGGCGAGGAGGTAGGGCGAGTGGTTCAGAAGATCACGCCCCCAACGGCCTTCCCGGTAACGATCATCGACCTGCGCGATCTGGCTGACGGCAATCAAAGCGAGGAAGTGGAGCGCCTCTCCGCCGAGGATGCGGCGCGACCCTTCGATCTGACGCACCCTCCGCTCCTGCGCGCCACCCTGCTCCAGTTGAGCGAGAGCCGTCATCTGCTGCTCCTAACACTCCATCACATCATCTTCGATGGCTGGTCGCTGGCACTCCTCGTGCGCGAGCTTGGGGCCATCTACCAGGCGGTCACGCGGGGAATGACCCCTCCGCTGCCGCCGCTGCTCGTGCAGTACCCTGATTATGCTTTCTGGCAGCGCGATATGTTCCAGAACGGGACGATGCAGGCCCAGCTCGACTATTGGAAGAAGCAGCTAGCGGCTCACATGCCCGTCCTGGAGCTACCCACAGATCACCCTCGGCCCCCTGTGCAGCGATACCGGGGCACCCTCTACACCTTTCATCTGCCGCGCACCCTTACGGATCGTCTGAATGCGCTGGGCAAGCAGGAAGGGTGTACGCTATTTATGACGACCCTGTCGCTCTTCAAAGGTCTCCTTCACCGCTACAC
>JACCSL010000657.1 GCA_013812995.1 Ardenticatenales bacterium
CCTCAAAGGGGAGCAGGAAACCATCTGCCTCGGCATTCATGAAGCCCTTGCCAATGTCCAGGGCAAAGTCTCTCTCCCCAGGGCCAACATCGGCCAGCGGCCAGGAAACGCCCAGAAATTGTGGAACCAACAGCACTACCAGCCCGGAGGCGAGGATCGCCGCCAGGGGCCATTGCTGCGTAAAGCGCGACTGGTTGCCCTGGCGCATCATGCGGGGCGTGAGCATGATCGCGAAGAGCATCAGCACCGCAATGGCGCCCACGTAGATCAGAATCTGGATGATTCCGAGAAAGCCCGCGCCGAGCAGCATGTAGAGCGCCGCGATTCCGGTGAAAGCCAGAATCATCAGCAGCGCCGCGTGGAAGACACTCGCCACGGAGACCATACCGAGCGCGGCCACCACGGTGATCGTCGCGAGGATAAAGAAAATCACCTGCTCCGTAGTCACGCGCTCACCGCCTCTCTGTCCGTCACTTTGGGGGCTGGTGTGGGAGCAGGAGAGACCCCGCTATCCACCCGTGCCTCGAACTGGCTCACCGTGCGCCGGACCTCGCCGCGATACAGAACGGCTACCAGCAGCACCATCAGCGCATTGGCCGCCAGGTAGATGGCTATCGTCATCAGCCAGCCTCCGATCCCTTTGGAAAGCGGCCCTGTGACAACGCCATTCGCGATTTCCACGATAGGAACAAATTTCACCAGGATGGCCGTCACGAAAACATTCAGGAGGGAAACCGGCACCAGGAACTTCCAGCAGAAGGCCTGTAGTTGATCGATGCGAAGGCGCGGGAAGGTGGTGCGGAAAGCCCATTGGAAGATAAAAACGCCGATCCAGGTCTTGAGCCAGAACCAGAGCCAGCTGGGTAAGAACTCCGGCCCGCGCCAGCCCCCGAAAAAGAGCGTGGCAAGGACCGCCGACTGAGCATAGAAGCCCAGAAACTCGCCCATCTGGAAGAGGCCGAACTGCATCCCGGCGTACTCGGTGTGGTAGCCCGCCAGCAACTCCGACTCCGCCTCGATAATATCGAAGGGAGAGCGTCCTGTCTCCGCCGCAGCGGTGATGAGGAAGATGAAGAAGGCAATGGGTTGGAGAAGTAAGAAGGGCACAAGCTGTGCTACCACAATATCGTTCAGCCGTAGCGAGCCTGTCATCAGAATGATGCCCATGAAGGAGAGCACCATCGGAATCTCGTAGGAGATCATCTGCGCCACGGCCCGCATGGCCCCCAGCAGGGAATACTTGTTGCGGCTAGACCAGCCCCCCATCAGAATCGCGATCTCGGCAAAGGAGCCAATCGCGATGATGTAGATGAGCCCCACATCCAGATTCGAGGCAACCATGCCCTCGCCGTAGGGAATAACGGCGAATAGCATCAGCGAGGGAATCGCGGCCAGCAGCGGTGCCAACTGGAAGACCATCTTATCCGCGACTTCCGGCATCGTCTGCTCTTTGGTAAACATCTTGATCGCGTCGGCCAGGGGCTGGAGCAGCCCATAGGGACCGACACGGTTCGGCCCGATGCGATCCTGCACCCGCGCAATGACCTTTCGCTCCGTGTAGGTGAGCGCGAGGAAGGTCACGGCGGCGAAGGTGCAGACAACGAGGGCCTGTACCAGTATTCCCACTGGCCCAGCTACCTCAACGGGGAGGCCGAGGGTGTTTAGCAAGAAATTGCTAAACCACAACCCAATGGTTCTAAAGATTTGATCAATGGCTTCCATGCTCTACCCTTCCTAGAACCATTCCAGCGCACCCTTGCGCCAGGCGTAGAACAACCCCGCCAGCAGGATGACAAGGAAGATACCCATCTCTACCAGCGCAAAGAACCCCAACTGGTTGTACGCCACAGCCCAGGGGTAGAGAAAGACGGTCTCGACATCGAAGATAACGAAGACCAACGCGTAGATATAGTACTGAATCTTGAACTGCACCCAGGTCTCCCCCACCGTCTCTACACCGCACTCGTACACAGAGTTTTTGATGGGGTTGGGTTTCTTGGGGCTCAGGAGTTTGGAGCCAACAAAGGGTGCCAGGAGAAGTAGTAGCGCAGCGAAGAAGAATGCCGCTAGAACTGCATACGGACTCATCAGTCCCTCCAGGGGTGGTTGGGGCTGGCCCAGACAACATTGCAGAAGAAGGTGGAACACCAAAATGAATGATTGTGGCGTTTCGTTCTGCTGCTCTCAAAGAGATTGACGATTCTATCACAGCCCCCAGAGGGTAGCAAGAGAAATTTCAGGCGGAATTTCTGTGTATCCTCTGCTCTTGCGTTAAAGTATCTTGTACCTTTATTCACGTTTTTCAGAGTAATTGCCTATCGTTTCTCTACTCTGTCAGTCGTTTCCTATTAGGAAACTAGACTCAAAAACTGCTCCCTGCCATTTGTCACCGCTCTTCTATGACACACGGCATCTATTAGCGTCAGACGCCCCACGAACCGTCCCAGCTCCATACTTGGGCGGTTTTTTGCTGTACTAATGGGAACCTTTTGAGGAGGATGCACGTTCTGGAAGAGAAGTACTACGTTATTCAAGATAATTTAAGAGGGAAAGATATGTACAAGCTAACTCGTATTCTGTTCGTCTTCGTGCTACTCACCAGTTTCACACTCGTGACAGCCCAGCCCAGCTATGCCTGCTCCTGCATGATGTCCCCCGCCCCCGCCCAGGCGATGACCGAGTCCGAGGCGGTCTTCCAGGGACGCGCGACGCAGGTTCCCCCCTCCGGTGACATGATGGGGAGCGTAGACCCCCTCATGGTAACCTTCGAGGTGTCGCAGGTATGGAAGGGTCCTGTCGAGCCGGTGATGACGATTCGCACCGCTGCATCCAGCGCGAGTTGCGGTTATACCTTTGAGGAGGGGCAGGAGTATGTCGTCTATGGTCGGGCGGTGGATGGTTGGCTGGAGGCGAGTCTGTGCAGCCGCACCGCACCGCTCGCCAATGCGGCTGAGGATATCGCGGCACTGGGGGAAGGACAGATACCAGTCGCAGCCCCAGTAGAAGTTGTTTCCGAGGAAAGCGGTTCCTCTTCCCTCCCCCGCTGGGGCCTTGGTGCAGTTATCCTGGTGGGTGCCATTGTGGCAGGCGTGTTGCTCCAGCGGCGAAGCTAACATCAACCATCAAAACGTAAAACGTAATCCGTAAATTACGTTTTACGTTTTACGTTTTACCTCTCTCAGCGACCCCGAATCATCCGCTCGATGCCATCCAGCCCGCGCTCCAATTTCTCCATTTCAGGGCCGAAGCTGATGCGGCAATAACTCTGGTAACGAGCGTTGGAGCGTCGTTTGCCGGGGTTCACATCAAAGAAGATGCCCGGCACCACGATGGTCTTCTCGTGCAGCGCTGCCTCAAAGAAGCGCATACAGTCATTAAGTGGCGCGGGCAGTTGGGAGAGATTCGCCCAGACGTAGAAAGCACCGTCCGGCGCGCTGTTCACCTGAATTCCCATCGACTCTAGCCGCTCCAGTACATACTGCCGCTTCTTCCCGAACGTCTGTTGGATTGCCTTGGTCTCCTGAAGCACGCTTTCCATCTCCAGCAGCGAGATTGCCTCCTGCTGGAAAGGGTTGTTGGCCCCGCCATCCAGAAAGGAGCCCGCGCTGGCAACCAGCTCGATAACTTCCTTTGGTCCGACCGTCCAGCTCAGCCGCCAGCCAGGATAGCGCCAATTCTTGGTGAGCCCATCTACCAGGATGATAGGATCGCTGTTCACATCCTCCACGTAGGCCGCTGCTGAGACAATCTTGCAGCCGCGCTCGTTGGACCCCGTGTAGATATAGTGGGAGTAGAATTCATCCAGGATAAACGTGCACTGGGAGCGCCGGGCCAGCTCCACCCACTCCTGCAATTCTTCGCCCTCGACGAGCTGACCTGTCGGGTTGCAGGGGTTGCTCGCCAGGATCGCGTTCAGCCCCCGCCCAAGCACCTCGTTCTCCAGTGCCTCGATAGAAATACGATACCCTGTGGTGGGGTCCAGCAGAATCGGGATGGGGATGAAGGCTTTGAAGACGCTCAGCAGCTCCTCGTACGCGGTATAGTCCGGGAGAAAATGCCCCATGTTGATGTTGCCCAGCGCCGCCGCAAGCCGTGTGAGGGCAACGCGACCCCCGCCGGAGATTCCCACATTCTCGTAGGTGTACTGAGACGATTTGCCCTGCCGATACATCTGGTTGTAGAAATCGGCTACCTTCTGGCGAAGGGCTATCTGCCCTTCCACGGGCGCATACGCCTGGTGGGCGGGGTTGATGCGCATCTCGCTGATGCGCGCGGGGGCCTCGGGGAGCGTGCCTGTCTCGGGCGAGCCCTGCCCCAGATTGGCCCACTCAGGGTCGTGATAGCTAAAGCCCTGCTGGGTCGCCTTGTGCATGACATAGATGACGCCCGTGCGGGGCACGGATTTAAAACCGGGAATACTGATCTGACTCATAACCAACAATACCTCGTGACGGATGGGCAATAACGAAGTATTGTACAGAAAAAGGCAGCGG
>JACCSL010000658.1 GCA_013812995.1 Ardenticatenales bacterium
CGGTGCAGAGACATCCATTCGCCCGGATGCAAGCGTGCCCGAGGTTGTCGTGGCGGCAGAGATGATGTAGTCATCGGAGGGGTGGTCCGTGGTCGTTTGACCAGGGCCGGAGTTCCCTGCCGACATACTGACGAACACGCCCGCGCTGACAGCATTGCGAAGCGCGGTGTCCAGGGCATCGAACTGGCCGCCGGAACTGCCCGGCCCGCCACCCCAGGAGTTGTTCACCACATCCGCCCCGTCCTTGACGATGTCTTCCAGCGCGGCGATACCCTCTGCGTTGTAGAAGGAACCATCATTCGTAACGCTATCGTAGAAGACGCGGTAGCTCATCACCCAGGCGCGCGGAGCCACACCACTGATGGTGGTTGTGTAGCCCAGGTAGTTCGCGATCACCGTGTTACCTGCGGCGGTACCAGCGGTGTGAACCCCGTGGCTCGTGCCCGTTCTGCCCGGCCAGGGGGTGTTCTCGCCGGGACCAGGACCGTCCCAGTCGCGGAAGTACACGCGGGAGACAATCACTTTCCCGTTCGTGTTCCGTGTATCACCCAGCGGGTAGCCCAGCGGGTAGGTGAGGCCATCCGTGGCAAACATTGCGGCATACGGGGTTCCGGTGGTAACGACCGGACGAGCGTAGACACCACCATCCATCGAGGCGACCTTGACGCCCGCGCCGGCATTGTCCCGCCCGCCAATCTCATCATTGTTCCAGAGGTCCGGAGCATTGATCAGCTGGAGACTGGCATACATCTGCGGCTGATTCGCGCGGTCCAGATAGACCATCTTCACACCAGACATGCGCGAGAGGAGGTGCTTGGCGCTCGCCAGGTCCGTGGTGCCAGGGTCGATGGCAACACCGTTGAAGACAACCTGGTACATTTCATCAACCGACTGACCATTCTCGTTGATGTACGCGGAGACCGATGCGTTCGGCAGGGCCTGGCGCATGGCACTCACGAAGGTCGTCTGCTCGGCGCGCAGCTTCGCGATGTACTCGCGGGCAATGGCGCTGTTGACGTCCAGGCGACCGTCTGCCAGGCGGCTTCGGCCAGTGGATGCCGACATCTCGGCGAGGGAAGGAGAGGTAAGTTGAATGATCAAACGATGAGAGGCTGCCACGTCGGCGGCTGGCCCATCGGTTTCCTCAAGAACCAGGGACGCTTTTCCCTCGGTTCCGTTGGTGGTACTACTGGCGTAGCTGATAGCCGTAAAGGGCACAAGTAGGAGCCCTACGGTCAGCAAAAGCGCCAAGAATACAGCTTTTCTTGTGTTTTGCATCGAGATTGTTCCTCACATATTCGGATTGTTTGAAAGACTTACTAGCTTGACCACTGCTCCTTTGCAATGGCTACACCCGACATCTCTTCTGCGGATGACACTCTCCTTTCTATCATCCCCTGGCCTGTCAGGAATGGAGTTATAGGTTCCAACTCTTGCCTGACCTGTTTGCTGCTCTAGCACCCGTATACTTTGCCGCAGAAGCACGAAGCAAAAGGATATCAGCAAATGGTCATGAGGTTGTAGAGGGGCAGACGAATGCTTCGATGCTGAACTTCTTCCTTTCTAGCATTTAATGCGGAGAGATATTGAGAGGGCCTTGTCTTGCTAGGGTAAATAAGGAAGAAGTTGGCCCCGGATGGAGCACAGGGGGTCAATATGGCTCAAGGACGAACTCTGTTCACGAGCCGAAGACAAGGCTATAGGATAATTGGCGAACGTGGAGTATAGGTATTTTGGTGGGATTGACAAATTTTACTGTATACTTTTTATCCGAGTAGGGTCACTTAGACAAACCCCACACATAGGAGTGTTGTATAGCCAAATACAGAACCGCACCTCGTACCAAAAATGTATGCCTCCCCTCACATTTCAGCACAATAGAGCTTGGAGAACAATCCATGAGATACAAACTTTCGCTGCTTGCCCTCTTACTGCTGGTAAGTAGCCTGATCGTGCTCGCCCCCGTGCGAGCGGAAGGGCCGGACGCGCAGACTCGCCCGAGCATTGACGGTACAACGAAGGAGCTGCGTCCGGCAGGACGGGTTGTTGGCATCTATGGAGAATTGCCGACCTCCGGTACCGTCAAAGTCATCGTCCAACTCAAGGGCGCACCGCTGGCTTCCTACCAGGGTGGTGTGGTAGGACTCTCGGCAACGAGTCCCCGTGCAACGGGTGGAACCAAGCTGGATGTCGCCTCCCCCCGTAGCCTTGCCTACGTGGACTATCTCAAAAATGAGCAGCAGCACTTCATGAGCGTGGTGAAGGCAGTGAGCCCCAAGGTGATCTCTCTGGCAAACTACCAGGCGGCTTTCAATGGGATGGCTCTGGAATTGCCTGTTGCGGATGTATACAAACTTCTGACGATTCCGGGTGTGCTTCGCGTCGAGGTCAACAAGATCGAGCGCGTCGCGACGGACAGCAGTGGCGAATTCATCGGAGCCCCGGTCCTCTGGGAGGAACTGGGCGCGGCGAATGGCTCGACGGCAGGCGAGGGTGTGATCGTTGGTATCATCGATACCGGTATTTATAACCCTGCCTCGACGGTGAACAGCGATGGCCTTCACCCCTCGCTGGTTGATCCCTCACCCGTCGGCGGGGACTACAGCGCGATGACCAAGCGCGGTGTCTGCGCAGGCGCACAGCAGCAGGATGGAACCTTTGGGCCCTGCAATGACAAGCTCATTGGGGCCTGGTGGTACAACAATACCGGCATTGCCAACGCGGGCGAAGCCCACTCACCGCTGGACCAGGAC
>JACCSL010000502.1 GCA_013812995.1 Ardenticatenales bacterium
GCACCGAGATGCAAGGCAGCAGCCAGGTAATCGCAAAGACAAAGGCACAGCCCAGGCCGCGCCCTTTCTGAGCCACAGCATTGCCGAGGCGCAGCAGGAGCAAGGTTCCTCCACCCACCCATAGGGCGATGCTCTCGTTGCTCACGCGCCCCTGTGTTTGCCGCTCAATCGCCACGGCGATACCCACCAGAAGCAGCGCGATCAACCCATCGAGAAGCCAGCCGGGGATAGACAGTTTGGCTTTGGTCATCAGTTGCTCTGCACCAACCGCTCCCGCATCCCGCGCTGAACGGTGAGAGCGTCGGAGTCGTCCTCGCCCGAGCGCATCATGGCAAAAATCTCCTGCTCCGGGCTCATGTAGGCAACTAGCTCGTTCTCGGTGTCGGTGGGGCTACTGAGCGGCTTGTAGGCCGTGAGAATATCCTGGCCCAACTCGGAGCGGAACAATAAGGTGATCCGCTCAAAGCCTGCCTCAGCCAGCAGAGCGCGCATCTGCTCCAGCGTGAAGGCATTGTCCAGGAGGTTAAACAGGGCGGCACCGGGCGAGCCGTTCAGGTCATTGTCCAGTAGAAAGCTCTGCACCACGAGCACCCCGCCTGCCTTCAGCGCCTCATAGGCCCGCATCAACTGGACCAGCCCCTGCGCCTCAGAGCCGACCATCGAGTGATTGAGCATCAGAGCCTCATACTCATCGTTACCCAGCCGCTCCCTCGCCCAATCGGCCTCCTTGAGGGTAATGCGCTCCTCCATCCCAAACTCATGGATCACCTGCTCGGTCTGAGATAGACTTTCCGCCTGGTCCAACAGGGTGACTCGCAGCGTCGCGAAGCGCTGGCAGAGGGCCACACTGTAGGTGCCAGGGGCTCCGCCGACATCCAACAGGGTGCGTCGCCCGCCCAGGACCGAGGCATGGCGCGCCAGCCGTTGAGCCTGCCCCGCCAGCGCAAGGGCGTGCATCGCCTTGAGATAGACCTCATCGCGCCCAAGGCGCTTCTGCCGCCAGAATTGATAGCGATCTCCGTGTCGCCCCTCACGGATGAGCTGCTCCAGGTCGTGATAGACCTCCCACCAGTTGGATGCCATCTCGATGACATGGCCCAGATAGAGGGGCTGATCCCGCACCAGATACATTGTGGCAGCAAGACAGTTACGCCAAAGGCCCCTGTCATGGATGACCAAGTTCAGGGCGGCGAGCGCAACGAGCAGCCTCTCTGTCATATCGGGGTCCGCACCAAGCTCCGTGGCAAGGCGGCTATGACTCTTTGCGCGCTCGTGGAGAGCACTGAAGAGGCCCATACGCACTGCAACCTGGAGAATACGAGCTTCTCGAAACGACCAGGCCATCCGCGCAGGCCAGCTATCCATCCCCTGGGGGTCGAGGTCAAAAAGGTCCATCTACTTCTCGCCTCCGCTCTTCTTTTTTGGGTGAGGCTCTGTCTTCCTCGATATATCCTGCGGCCCCTTGGAACCCTGGCCTGAGCGTTTCCTGCGGCGCTTCTTGTCGGGTGCCCCTGGCTTTCCACCCTCGGGCTGACGCTTCGGAGGGCCAGCGAGGGTCGGCTCTTTTTTGGCAGGCTCTTCCGCTCTACCCCGCTTGCCTTTTGGCCTACTCCGTTTCTGATGCGGCCCCTGTCCTCCTACCGGCTCCTCGACGCGCGCCGCGGAGTCCCACAGCTCTGTCGGGCTATCTGCGATCAAGTCTACTGCCGCCGTCGGTATGGCCGATAGGTGGAAGGGAACGAAGATCTCATCATAGAACTCACGATTCGCGCGTGGGACTGGCAGCTTCCAGAGGGGAAACAGTGCCTGCTGTGCCTGGGCAACGGTTTCCTGCACTCGTTGGGCGACATAGTCACGGAGAGGCGTCATCCGGCGGCGGGGTGGCACCTCATCATGCAGGCTACCACTGCCCCAGCTCTTTGTATAGCGCGTGGGAAGATGCGGCGGCAGTGCGGAAACATGCCCCGCCAATGTCGCGAGCGCCAGGGCCCACAAGCGTGCCATGACGCTCAGTTGCATACCTGCGCCGCCCAGCAGGACAATCTGTGGTACAAGGGTGCTGATCCGCCCCAGCAGCTTCTGATAGCCTATCGAACTAAGAGAGAGGTGAGCAAGCGGGTCCTCGAGGTGCGCGGAGCCGCCGCCCAGCAGTATGATGAGATCCGGGGAGAATTGCTCCAGTAGGGGCATCATAACCTGCTCGAAGGCCCACAAATACTCGTCATCGCCTGCGCCCGCCGGGAGGGGTAGATTGACGTTGAACCCCTGTCCTGCCCCCTCGCCAACCTCTTTGACAAAGCCCGTTCCAGGATAAAGGAAAAGAGGGTCTTCATGCAGAGAAAGCGTTAGCAGATACGGATCACTGTAGAAGTGCTCCTGTACCACAGTCGGATGCTCAGCATCCAGATTCAGAAAGGCGACCTTCTTCATGGCATCGCGAGCATCCAGCAGGGCCAACAGCACATCGTTGAAGATAGCGCTATTCTGGGCCTGGGCAGCCCGCGCGTGAACCTGGCTACCCGCCAGGGAGATAGCGCGGCTGGTGCGACCCGAGGTGACCGCCTGAACAGCGGTGCGCGCCGAGGCCACATAGAGCGCCGCCAATTCAGCCATGCCCGGGAAGGCATGAGCTCCCTCTTCTGTAAAGCCAAAGGCCGGTGTGGACCAGGGGCTGGCATCTCCCCGTCCCAGGGCACTAACCGCCTGGATATACTCGTTCTGGTGAAAGCGCTGGAGGCTCGCCTGGCTACCCAATGCCTCATCAATGGAAATTTCCTCCACCTCGCGCCATCGTAGCGCGCCAAGCGCCTCCAACAGGCGATAGCCTCGTAGCAGACGACCAGGGCGCAACCCATCGGGAACCCCACGCCCCTGCCAGAGGACGTCGGACCAGACAAAAGCTACCGGGGAACGAGACGCGGTCGCAGGGGGCGGCGGGCTTGCGCTCTCCGGGGCTGGCGCGGGTGGCTGAGGTGCCATTATCTCCGGAGGAACCACCGGTTCTGGGGCAGTGGGTGGGTTATCGCTGATTGTTGGCATCTATGTACTCATCCTTGCTGCGACGCTGTCAGTGCTATTCCACACTGAAACGAAATTCCTGGGCGAACCATTCAGACGGATCGACGAAAACCTCTCCCACACGCACTTCCCAGTGTAGGTGGGACCCCGTGCTGAGACCTGTGGTGCCCATTAGCGCAATCTGCTCGCCCTGTGCCACCTGCTGGCCGGGAGCAACATCAATCTGAGCCAGATGAAAATAAAGCGTGTACACCCCTGCCCCATGATCCAGGATAATCGCATTGCCACGCACGAAGAGTGGCTCTGCCATCACGACGGTTCCCACCGCCGGGGCATAGATGGACGTGCCTTCGGCG
>JACCSL010000504.1 GCA_013812995.1 Ardenticatenales bacterium
CGCCCGGACTCATCCACGAGGGGCAGCTTCTCGATTTTGGCGCGATGGCAGATCAGCCGTGCGTCCTGAAGCGAGGTGCCGGTGGGGGCCGCGATGACGTCGTGGGTCATCAACTCGCGCACGGGGCGCTCGGAATCGTCCTCGAAGAGTACATCGCGAGTGGTGAGGATGCCAAGCAGATGGTGACTCTCGTCCAGGATGAGCAACCCGCCCACGTCGTGCTGCCGCATAAGCAGCCGCGCCTCGCGGACAGAGACATCCGGCCCGATGGTGAGCGGGTTTTCGATCACGAGGTTCTCGGCGCGCTTGACGCGGGTCACCTCGTGGGCCATGCGCTCCGTGGTCATGAAGCGGTGGATGATCCCGATGCCGCCGGCATGGGCCATCGCGATAGCCATCTCCGACTCGGTCACGGTGTCCATGTTGGAGGAGATGATGGGGATGTGGAGCGAAATCTCCGGCGTGAGAAGCGTTTCTGTGGTTACATCGCGGCGCGATTGGATCGCAGAGTGTTTGGGTACCAGGAGAACATCATCAAAGGTGAGTCCTTTTGTCGAACGAATTTTCATTGTCTCCCCTCTCTTTCACCACCGTTGGCTATCGCTATTATAAAGGAGAAGAGGGGGCGAGGCGAGAGAGTCGCCGATTTACAGCCTGAAGCCTATTCCTTCTATGTGGCGCATCTCGTGGTGAAGTTTGTACTAGAAATAGAGGCTCCTTTATACTTGACGAGGTGGGAGACTCCCGCAAAACATCTTTTCCATCTTCTATTTCTTACACTCTCCTTGTACTTTCCTTGCACTCCGTGCCCCTCACTGTTTCCTTAACCAACTTACCAATTCACTGACTATGATGGGATGGATGCATGCAAAATTACCAACCTATTCTGCAGCGCACCGGTCTCTTCCGAATACTAAGCGAGGCAGAGATCGATGCACTCGCTCGTGTGGTCTCAGTTGTCTCCTTTACCGCAGGGGAGATCATCTGTAGGGAGGGAGAAGTAGGTGAGGAGATGTACATTCTGGTGGAGGGGGCCGTCCAGGTGTACACGATCACAACAGAGGGGGACGAGGTCGTGCTGGACAAGAAGCAGGTAGGACAGTATTTCGGGGAGCAGGCCCTCCTACCCGACGGCGATGGTATGCGCACTGCCAGCATCCGTGCGCATACCGACACCCGCTGCCTGATCATTCGCCAGGCAGAGTTTCAGCGTGTCCTGACCAGGGATCACCCCCTACGTAACCACCTGGTCGCTCTCGGACAAACGCAACTCCGAGATAAGATCATGCACCAGTCGGTGCTCTTCCGCTCCCTGCGTTTCGGGCAGAGCGGGAACTGGTTTCAGGAAGAGGTGCTACCCGAGCAACACACCATCTTCCGCCAGGGCGATCCCGGAGATCGCTTCTACTATATACTCTCCGGGAAGGTGGCCCTTTATCACGAAGAGGCCGATGGTAGCCAGCAACTCCTCATGTACCTCCAGACAGGGGGGGGCTTCGGGGAGTTGGCGCTGTTGAAACGACAACCACGCACGGCAACCGCCATCACGCATAGCCAGGTGCGCCTCCTCACCCTGGAGGGTGACAAGTTTCGTGAGTTCTACCAGCAGTCACCAGAACTACGCGACTATCTTCAATCTCTCCAGAAAATATACTCCCTTACGGGGCGCGGCTTCATCACACAGCACGCGGGCAAGTTCCTGGACATGGATTGCATCACCTCGATGTACCATTTCACGAACGGAAAGTCAGCGATGTCCTCGCAAGTCGTTGGTCAGCACATCTTCAATATGTCCCTGCTATTCCATGAAGAGAACGAGAGCAGCGCCCCTGAGAGAATCCGCTACGAGGATCCCGCCCACCGAATCTCCCGCGAGTTGCTCCTCTTTGACAACAGAGTGGTTGGGGTGATGGCGCAGGGGCTATGGCAGGAACTAGGCAAGATCCATCAGATGATCATAGATGGAACCCTGCTCGCGCCCGAGCAACTTCGCCACTTCAAGCAGCAAGGGTATATCGACTCAGGCCGGCATGAAGCTGTCTACGCCGATACGGATATCATCTGCGAGTGTCTCCAGCTCAACTCTGGCACCCTGACGCAGATGATTTATCAGGGCTGCCCCACCGTTGCCAGCCTGGCAGAGACGACAGGGGCAAGCACCGTTTGCGGCTCCTGCCGCCCTCTGCTTCAGGAGTTGGTCGGACATGAATCGTGGACACCTGTGATGGTTCTGGATGAGTTTGAGGTGGTGCAGGGGGTCCGCTCCTTCCGCTTTGCCCCCTATAACACCTCCTTGAAACGCGCCCTCCCCGGCCAACATGTGGTCGTCCAGGCACGGATCGATGGGCGATGGGTACAGCGCCCCTATACCATCTCGTCCCCCACCAACGAAACCAGTTATCGCGAGATTACGGTGAAGCGCGAGCCACTTGGTTACTTCTCCAACTGGCTCTTTGATCGCCCTCACCACAACACACTGCTCCGCCTCTCTGACCCCCAGGGCGAGTACATTGCCGATCTCACCCAGCCGCAGCCCATCGTCTGCTTGGTCGCAGGCATTGGTCTTACCCCGGCTCTAGCCATCCTGCGCTCGGCCCTGGGTGAAGAGAAGATTCCTCCGATTCACATTGACTATTCGGTGACGAGCCACGATTTGATCGTCTACCGCGACGAGCTGGAACGGGCGGCTCAGACGCGCGAGGAGGTGACAGTTCGCTTTCGCATCACCCGCGAGGAAGGGCGGCTTGGGCAGAAGGATGTAGCAGAGATTGTCCAGTGTTACCCTGGCGCTCGCTTCTACATCTGTGGACCGGCTACCTATCTGACCGACGTCGAGCAGTACCTGCTGAACAACAATGTTCCTGCAACAAGCATCGAGATTGAGGAGTTCAAGCCCATTGGTGAGCCTGCGCTTTCCACCGCGACTCGCTCCCTGGAGCGCTCCTGGCTTCTCCTGGGTGCAGGGCTGCTGCTGGCCTTCGTGGTTCAAGAGAGTTTGCAGCTCAAGATAGCGTGGCTGGAAAATCTACAGAGCATGGAAACGTACAAGCGGTGGTCCGGGGTGGGGCTTCTGGGGTTCATGGCCGCGCAGTGGATTCTTCCCTACCTGCGGCTGACCGGACAGTTAAGGTTGGCAGCGCGCCACTATCATCTGCACAAGCGTCAGGGAATGCTGGCTCCCCTCGTCTACTTCTTCCACTCGACCGGGATGGGCTATGCTTACCTGCTGGTGCTTAGCTCGGTCTTTTTCGCCAACCTGGTGCTCGGTCTGCTCGACCCGGATACGGTGGTGAAGCCGGAGCAGAGAAAGAGCTACGGCTTCTATTGGCTCCTCCTCCATGTGGCGCTATCCGTTGCTCTCGTCGCGCTGATCGGCTACCACATCTTTATAGTCTTTTACTACACCTAAAGGAGCGCCTATGAAACGCGCCTCACGCCTCGGCTATCTGATAGGCGGACCGCTGTCTGTGGTCGTGCTCCTTTTGCTGCTCCTGCCCCTGTTTAAAGAGTGGAGTGCGCTCGGCCCGATGAATAGTGGGCATGAAGGAATGGAGTGCCAGTATTGCCACCTGCCTGCGACTGGCACCTTGCGCCAGCAGGCGCAGGCCAATGCCCGCTATCTTTTGGGGCTGCGGCAAGAGGGGGTCCATTTTGGGCACGAGCCCGTCACGACCGCGAACTGCCTGGCCTGCCACGAGCGGCCCGACGATGTTCACCCCGTTTTCCGCTTCTATGAGCCACGCTTTGCCGAGGCGCGCGCGGCCATCCAACCGCAAGATTGTGTCTCCTGCCATCGGGAGCATGAGGGGGTTCGCGTCACCATCGAGCCGACCTATTGCAGCAACTGCCATGAGGATACCGTGATGAAAGACGACCCGCTGACGATCCCGCACGAGGCGCTGATCCAGCAGGAACGGTGGGATAGTTGCCTGGGCTGCCATGACTTCCACGGCAATCACATCATGGATCTTCCCACGGACGTTGCCACCCTGATCTCGATGGACGACATCCGCCGCTACTTTGATGGCGGCCCCTCCCCGTACTCAGACCTCCGGACTCACCAGGCGAAGAAGGTGCCCCAATGACTAGAGCCTCATTCATCCTCTTATCGCTCGCGCTGGTCGCGCTCATCGTCTTCCTCTTTGTGAGCGCCCCGCCGCCGCTGCCCGAAGAAAACAGCACTGCGGGCGAGCTGATTCCCATCGAGACCGCGCTCCGCGTCGTCGCGCAGGAGCAGTCCACCGCTCGTACGCTCTACACTCGCGAGATTGTTGGTCCTGGTCAGAAGGCGGGTCTCGCCTTCGACGAGAAGTGGCGTGAGCCGGAGGTGGAGGCCGGGCCGCTTCCCGCGCTCTTCCTGCGCGAAACCTCTGCCAGCCTGCAACGAAGTGCGGTGGGATTGGGGCTCTTCCTTGGCTCCGACTTCCCCATCGCCTCCGCGAATCGTTTCAGCGGCGTACAGACCGAGCACTTTGTGACAATCAGGGAAACCCTAGAGCCGGAATTCTTTTTCGAGGAAGACACCGGCCTCTACACCGGCATGTTCCCTGACTTTGCAAGCGCGGAGCCCTGCGTCACCTGCCACAACCAACATCCCGAAAGCCCGAAAGTCGATTGGGTTCTGAATGACTTGATGGGGGCCACCACCTGGTCCTACCCCAAAGAAGCGGTCACAACGGACGAACTGATGACGATGCTGGCCGCCCTCCGCACGGCGATGCGCGAGGCCTACCGTGCCTACCTGGAGGAGGCTGCCAGCTTTGCCACCCCACCCGAGATCGGCGAGCAATGGCCCGTCGACGGGTACTACCTGCCCAGCGAAGAAGTCTTCATGGCCGAACTCACCCGTCGCTCCTCCGCCGCCAGCCTGGAGATGATTATGGAGGCAGTCAAGGCCGACTAGAAGGGTGTGCCTATGTCGTCTTGCCGCCTTCTATCTCTGTTATGATCTCAAGCGGCGGCGTATCGCTGAACATCACCCGCATGATGCCGGGGAGATAGTGGTCCATCGTGAGGGCATTGTCGTAGATCGCCTGCTCGATCATACCCTCCGGTGGGCACTCCGCGCGGAAATGCAGGCTGGTCTTGAAGCGGACCTCACCATCGCTGAAGTCTAGTTCAAAATTGCCCATGCGTAGCCCATAGTTGGCCCGTGTGATAAACTCCGCCAGTGCCTGGCGACGATCCTCGGGCGTCTTGTTATTGACGATGGAGTAGAAGAGAATCTGCTCAATATCCGCCAGGCATTTGGCAAACGCAGGCCAATTCCCATTTTCCCCGATCACCTCCAGCCTCAGAGTTGTGTCGTCTATCTTCTGATGGGGCCATTCGTTCTCTGCCACGACATTCATCAACGCCTGGAATAGGTCGATCATACCTTTGTGGCCTCTTGTTCTCGGAGTCTTTCCATGTGTGCCAGGGCTTGTTTCTGACTCTCGGACATTTCCTGCTTCTTGCTTCCCTCCTGCAACGACTCTGATTTTTCCTGCTGTAGCTCGGCGACAAATTCATCTTCGGGCATGAGGGTTTTGTTCTTTTTCCTGAACAGATTCTTGATCTTGGTGAAAATATCGCTAACCGAGTGTAGCTTGTCCTTGAAGGAAGATTTGTTCTGTCTCGTCTGCTCTTCGAGATCGGCCTGTGCTTTGATGACCGCCGCGTTGATCTTCCCCTTGGTGAGCGTCGTCTGCTCGCTCTTGTCAACCGTTGTCACCCCTTCAATCTCCCTCAGTTGCTTCGTGATGCTGCCACTGCGAGATTGCTTGAATTCTATCTTGGTCTCCAGCTTCTGGAGCTTATCGAAGTATTCGTAGGTGCTCTGCGTGGCTTTATTACTCTCAAGCTCTTGAAGCTGCGCCATGACCGCGGTGTGCTCTTCTTCTTTGGCCCTGCTGAGTCGCTCCTTCTCCTGGAGCTGGCGCAGCTGCTCAACCACCTCATCATTGACCTTGAGTTTCTGCTTGTTCTTTACGGCGGTATGAGTCGTCTTTTCGGTTTCCAGCTCTCTTATCCGCTTCTGGAGCTTCGTCAGTTCCGCCTTGGCTGCCTTTTCGCTCTTCTTGTACTGCTTGATGACATCGGCGGTGTAGTCGTCGCGCAGCCTTTCGATCCGCTGGGTCTCCCGCCGCTCGACCTCTACGGGGTCAGGCTTGGACTTCCGATTCTCTTTAACGAGCAGCGTATCTTTTTCCCGCTCGGCACTGGCAATCTTCAGGCCCGCCTTGGCGACCAGATTCTCGGCCTCTTGAAGCTCGACGATCTTGCTATCGGCCTCGGGCGGGTTGGGCTGGTTGCCCTTGCCCATGAACTGCCACTGATGCTGCTCTTTCTTCGTCTGGAGCTTGCCCTCGTCGTCCATGGACATCTTGCCCGCAAATTTGAAGTTGCCCAGGATCCACTCTTTGAATGTGATAGTGTAGAGGGTCTTGTTAAAAAAGTAGAGGAATTTGGCATTCAGCTTCAGCCCGACAGCGGCTTTTAGCTCCCCGCCCGCCTCGTAGCGGAGCCCGAAGTCATCGGTTGGCTTGAACTTCTTTTCCTTCGCCCCCGGCCGGTAGAGAAGACCGCCCTCCACCGTGCTGGTAGCATTGATGGCAAGGGGAACGCGGACGAAGAGATCGGCCCCAATGGCAATGATCGCCGAGGAGCCCGCGTACACCCCCATGCCCGCCTCCGCATATATTTCCCCTTTGAGCGTAGGCCCGCCCGATAAGAGCATCTCCCAGGTTTTGCCTGACTCGTCGTCCGCTTTTGGATTTACCCGCGCCGCCATGTCCACACCAGCCGTCACCCCGCCACCGGCGGCGACATAGCCAGTGAGATCGAGGCCAGGCAACACTGGGTAGAACACATCAAGCCGCACAGGCCAGCCGGGCATGGGCGGGGGAAACTTGAATCCGCCCTTCAGGAAGGCATTTCTATCCTCAAAGTTGACGCCCCCGGCCACGCCGAACATGTTGAACCCGATCTTCTTGATGGTAGAGTCCACACTGCCGATTTTCAGACCCTCCCCCTCTTTAATCGAGATCTTGTTGGCCTGGAACTTGAGTTCGGCCTGAACAAGATCAAACTTGCTCATGTCGTCCTCTCTCAGGCCGTACTTCTCCTTCGGCCCACTCGCAGCACTCGGATCCTGGGCTTTGCGGACCAGCACCGCGCTCTCGATCTCCACGCCCTCTTTGTCGAACTTGCCCTGACTGACAAGCAGGCTAAACCAGGCAGTGTTGAGCTCGAACGCATCGAAGGCCCCGGAGAGCCCCTTGGTTTTGTCGAAGGTGACGGAGGCATTCTCAACGCCGCCATCGACTTTGGCCTGCGGGTAGTTGATCTTCAGGCTGGTTCTACCCGTGATGGTATAGCCTGCCCCGCTCTTGGTGATTTCGGCCTCGGTGTTTTTTAGGGACATCCCCTCAAACAGGGGTATGTCCTTGTTCTCCCCCGTCTCACTCTTGTAGCCAAATTTGACGCTCTCGAAGTTGAAGCCCTGGGGGCCCAGAACGATATTTGTCCCGGTCGCCACGATGTCGCCCGCGTCCGCGAGCCCAGGGATCCTGCTCATGAGCAGTTTCAGCGTGGCAGTATCTACCTTGAAGGTGTTCGACGCGATATCATAGCTGATCTGCGAGGAGTCGAATTTGATGAGCTCGGCCAGGGTGAAGGCGAGCCTGCCATTCTGGAGGCCGCCCGTGAAGGAGCTCGCGCCTTTGTTCTTGGCATAATTGACCTCAAAATCTCCCTCGGCCAGGAGCCCTGTTGCGTTGCTCCCCAGATTCAGGTTGACCTTCCCCTTGGCCCCGATAGACCAGCCATCCTTGTTGATAGCGCCCATGAATGTGGCATTGTCTACAAAGAAGCGATCCTTGATGAACTCCAGCTTCGGGACAACCACCTTGCCCCTTCCGCTGAGGCCCTCGCGGTTGACGGCGATCTCCTCAAAGACCATCTGTGTGCTCTTGAGCGATTCGGGAAGGGTGATCGTTGCCTGCGCGATGGTCAGACCAATGGTGGGGTCCGGCGAGAGGGCGACCCTGTTGATCTTGAGCGTCTGACCGACGCTAATCGTGTCCAGCCCACCGCCCAGGAAGTTGCCCTCCTTGTCTAGCTCCATCTTGAAGCCGGTGGCCCCCGCCGTAAAGCCAAAGAGATTCACATCTAGCTTCCCGCCCGTGAAGGTCAGCTTCTCCCCATCCCAGTCCGCGCCCAGGTTGGTGACGACGACCGAGGTTCCAATACTAACCTCATCAATGCTGAAATTTGCCTGCTTGAGCCCGTCATTGCCAATCTCGACATTCTTGACGGAGATGCCCGTGACATTGAAGAGCGGTGTTTTGAAACCCGCGAATTTGGGAAATGAGGCCAGAACCTTGACCTTTGGCACTTCCTTCCATCCCCAGGGAACCGTCACCTCGGCCCCCATCGCCTCGTCACCCTTGCCAAGCTCGTAGCCGAACAGGTTGAACTCGACGCCCGCCTTGATGAAGAGCCCGCCGGCGTTTTCCTCATCGCTATCCGCCGCTTTTTGCGTCTTGCGCGTCTGCATGTCAAGAAGGGAAAGTTTGAAGTAGGGAAGGTTCAACGTCGCTAGCGACTCTTTTTCGGGCTCTGCGCTCTGTGGCTTCGGGCCGCCACTGACATCGAACTTGGAGGAATCTTTCAGGGCAGAGGAGCCCATCGAGGCCTCTTCCTGGGCCTTTGAGAGGAGGTCGGGCGCGGGAGGTTGGGGGGAATCCACCTCCTCATCGAGCCCGGCGTCCTCCTCCTCATCTATCCTGGGCGTTACCTCGTCCTCAACCAGTGCCTCGTCATCAGCCGCGCTCTCCTCGATTTTGTCCTTGAGCGTTTCAAAAAACTCTTTCATGTCATCAAGAGAGCTCTTGTCCGGCTTATCGGTGATGAGAAAGGCGGGAATGACTTTCTCGCCGGGCTTCCAGCTTGCGAGAGGTTTCCATGAGCCCCAGCCAATCTTCTCGAAGGGAAGATTCCAGGAGATGTAGGTGAGGTTACCCACGGCATAGAGGGCCAGGGTTTTAATGTAGGGAGGAAGCGCTGCCCACGCCCGGTACAGGGCCTGCACCAGCGCCATGCCTATTTCCAGGTAATGCTTGAGGCGCTTCAGCAGGGAGATGACATCGCCCAGGTCGGCGGAGAGGTAGGCGAGGAGCTGCATCGTCAGTTCCATGACAACCGTGGGGCCAACCACCTTGAGCCCGCTCTTGGCAATCGCTGCCCAATCCGTTGGTCCGGAGCCCGACTTGGAGAAAACCTTGGCCCCGACCTGCGAGAATAGCTGGTCCTGGATCGAGACTTTGCGCTGGAGGAGCCGCTGGGTCTGGATGCCGCCGCCGCTTTGCTGGATAGTGTGGGTCAACTCGTGGGCAAGAAGATGCTTGCCGGAAGCACTCTCCGGGTTGAACTTGCCCGCGCCAAAGTAGATGTCGCTCCCGTGCGTGAATGCCTGCGCGCTGACCTCGCGATTCATCTGAACCGCCTCGGAG
>JACCSL010000735.1 GCA_013812995.1 Ardenticatenales bacterium
AGGTGATTGTGCGCGGCCTGCGCGTGGTAAGCGACTTCGAGCACGAGTTCCAGATGGCGCTCATGAGCCGCCGACTCGCCCCCGATGTGGATTTTATCTGCCTCATGACCTCCGTCGAGTACACTTACCTGAGCAGTAGCATCGTCAAAGAGGTGGCACTGCTAGGCGGTGATGTGAGCAGCTTTGTTCCCGATTTTGTGAAGGAGGCGCTGGAGCAGCGGCTCGCCAGTCTGGGCACGCAGGGGCGCGAGAAGGTCGACCTGGTCTCGCTCAAGAACGAGTGAGATTTTCCTGTCAGCCGTCTCCTATCAGTCTGTCCTGAAACTTGACCAAATTCGCAAGCTCCCCTACTTTTTAATTCACCGAGTCAACAGCGGAGGCGTTTGCAATGGCCGATATTTTGTATCTCGTGGAGCGTCTGGAGCAGGTTCTCGCCCAGGGATGGCGCGTGCCGCTCACCACCAATGCCGTTATTGATGAAGATGCCTTCATTGATATCGTCGAGCAGATGCACATCGCCATTCCGAACGAGATTCGGCAGGCCCAACAGATCGTGCAGCAGAAGGAGCGAATGCTCGCCCAGGCACGCGAGGAGGCGGATCGAATTCTCTCTCAGGCACGCGAGGAGGCGGATCGCCTCGTGACCAACACCGATGTCGTCGAGCGGGCACGGGACCGCGCTGCCGAGGTCATCGCGCAGGCCCAGGAAGAAGCGCGGGAAATCCGTGGCGGGGCCGATGGCTATAGCGCAGAGGTGCTGAGCCGCATCCGCGATGAGCTACAGGTCTACCTGCGCCAGGTGGACAACGGGCTGAAACGGCTCCGGGTCATGGAAGAGCCCCCACCGTCTGCGACCCAGTCCTTTGACTTTGAGGATGGGATAGAGGAGGAGGAGCGCAAAGAAGCCTCCGCCTGAGACGGTTTTTTTTGACAATGGGGTATCACCTCCCTATAATGGCCCCGTTCGAGTGCCGCCCCCTCAGCAGGGCGGCTTCTCTCTGTTTAAAAGGAAATATCCTGGCAAGAAAGAGGATTTCCAAATGCAGTTCAATGTAGCGCAACTCCTGAAGGAACCGACAGGAGGCACGCGCAAGTACGAAATTGACGAAACCCTCGATGACCTTGACCCTGAGCTTGTCATCCAGGAACCGATTACGGGCAAGATCAAGTTCACCAAGATTCCCCAGGGTATCTTGATGGTCGGCAAATTGCGTACCCTGCTTGAGATGAACTGTAGTCGCTGCCTGGAACCCTTTGACCTGCCGGTGACGATCAAACTTGAGGAGCAGTTTCGTCCCTTGCTCGATCTCCAGACGGGTGCCGTGTTGCCCCAGGAGGAAGACGCCGACGAGGCAACGCTGATCGACCAGAAGAACATCGTTGATTTGAGCGAGGTAGTGCGCCAGGCGCTGCTATTGGTGCTTCCCGCGCTCCCCGTCTGCCGGGAGGATTGTCTGGGGCTCTGCGCACAGTGCGGCCAGAACCTGAATGAGGGCACCTGCGATTGCCCCCAGGAGATAGTCGATCCCCGCTGGGAAGCCCTGAGAACATTGTTGGATTCACCAGAAGAAGACTCAGAAGAAGAGTCATAAGACTAAGGAGTTTGTGATGGCAGTTCCTAAGAAAAAGATGAGCAAATCCCGCCGCGACCGTCGACGCGCGCACGAGGCGCTGGGCAAGCTTCACCTCTCCGCCTGCCCCCAGTGCCGTGCGATGATCCGCCCGCACACGGTCTGCTATAACTGTGGCATGTATCGCGGGGTCAAGTATCTGGAGATCAAGACGGACGACGCCAAGAGCTAGCCTCGGGCGCAACCCTAAGAAACCGGAAGGGTTTAATTCTTCCGGTTTTTTGTTTCTATTGCTTGTCAGATAGCAGGAGGCACCGCATGGCACACGAGGTAGCATGGCTCTTTCCTGGGCAGGGCGCGCAGGAAGTCGGTATGGGGAGGGCGCTGGCAGAGGCCCATCCGCTGGCGCGGCAGACATTTGAGGAGGCCGATGATCTTCTGGGCGAGTCGCTCTCTAAGGTGATGTTCGAGGGGCCGAAAGCGCTTCTGGATGATACCATCAACACCCAGCCTGCCCTGTATGTTCACAGCGTCGCGCTCGTGCGGGTGGCCCAGGCAGAGGGACTCCTCCCCGATGCGGGCTGGGCAGCCGGCCACAGCCTTGGGGAGTACAGTGCGTTTACCGCGATGGGTGCGCTGCCCTTTGACAGCGGGCTGCGCCTGGTACGCGAGCGAGGGCGGCTGATGAAAGAAGCCGGGACGCTGATGCCCGGCGGGATGGCCGCGATTATCAGCCTGGATGACACCGTCGTGGCCCAGCTCTGTGCCGAGGCCAGCGCACCGGGGGAGGCCGTTCAGGTGGCAAACTTCAATTGCCCTGGCCAGGTGGTTATCTCAGGGGCGAGCGAGGCGGTGGCTCGGGCGAGCGAGGCGGCCAGAGCGGCAGGGGCACGCAAGGTACAACTGCTGGATGTCAGCATTGCCGCCCATAGTCCTCTCATGGAGCACGCGCAGCAAGAATTTGCGCGGCTCGTGGCGGAGATACCGCTTCAGAATCCGGCGGTGCCCATCATCGCGAATGTCACCGTGCAGCCCCTGCGCACACCCGCCGAGATGCGCGAGGAGATGGTGGCGCAACTCACTGGCTCCGTTCGCTGGAGTGACTCAATGAGCTACCTGGTGGCGCAGGGCGTGACAACTTTTATTGAGATTGGCTCAGGCGCGGTCCTGAGCGGCCTCATGAAACGAATCGAGCGGGCAAGCATCCGCCATAATGTCGCGACGTGGGACGAGCTGCTTGCCCTGAAAAATGCGTGAAACGTAACTGCTTCTGACGGAATTTGTGGTATGGAAGAGGGGAAGCGTGCCATGCGCGCCCTCACCCCCACGGCGCTGCGCTCCGTGTCCCCTCTCCCGAAATCGGGAGAGGGGCGGCCGAAGGCCGGGGAGAGGGCCGCCACGCAGAGCCATGACTCCACCACAAATTCCAGCAGAACCAGGAACGTTTTACGTTTTAAAAACTCTTTGCACCATATCTTTTGGAGGAACACGATGATTGATTTGACTGGCAAGGTCGCCCTTGTGACGGGTGGCTCGCGCGGGATTGGCCGCGCGATTGCGTTGCAGTTGGCCGCGCTGGGCGCGGATGTGGCCGTGAATTACCAGGGCAATGCCCGCGCTGCCCAGGAAACGGTGGATGCCATTCACGCCCTGGGGCGCAAGAGCATAAGCGTGCAGGCCGATGTGCGCAGCGCAGAGGCAGTCGAGGCGATGATCAAGCAGGTGACCCAGGAGTTGGGCAACCTGCACATCCTCGTCAACAACGCGGGCATCACGCGGGACGGCCTGATGATGCGCATGAAGGAAGAAGATTGGGACATGGTGCTGGACACCAACCTCAAGGGGGCCTTCAACGTTATCAAGGCAGCGCAGCGCGCGCTCATCAAGGGTCGCTACGGTCGCATCGTGAACATCACGAGCATCGCGGGGGTGAGCGGCAATGCCGGACAGAGCAACTACGCGAGCGCCAAGGCCGGGATGATTGGCCTCACCAAGAGCGTTGCCAAGGAGCTAGGCTCGCGCGGAATCACCTGCAACGCAGTGGCTCCCGGCTTCGTTCCCACGGATTTAACCGCCACATTGCCTGAAGAACTCGTTCAAGAGGCGGTCCGCCACACCCCTCTGGGGCGGCTAGGCACCTCCGAGGACGTGGCGAAGGCCGTGGCCTTCCTCGCGAGCGATGCCGCCGAGTTCATCACGGGCCAGGTACTCAACGTGGACGGCGGAATGATTTTTTGATAGGATAGCCGGGTGGCACGAAAGTTGCCGATGTACTAGACAGCCGACCCCTAACAAGAAAGATTGCCTGTGGCACGAACTGTAAATAAGGCCGCCCGCCGGGCCGCCCGTTCCTTGGTTTTGCAGATTCTGTACGAGATTGATCTGGCACGCCATGATCCAACGATGGTTCTGGCAGATCACTTGCTAGAGGCGAACTTCGATGAGGAGGGCGAGCGCTTTGCGCGCGAGGTTGTCCCTGGTGTGGTACAGCACCGCGCAGCACTGGATGGATATATCCAGGAGGTCGCGCCGGAGTGGCCCGTGGAGCAGATGGCACCCGTGGACCGAAACATCCTGCGGATGGCCATCTACGAGCTGCTCCATCGACGGGGGACGCCCGTCAAGGTTGCCATCAACGAGGCGGTGGAGTTGGCGCGGCTGTATGGCAGCGATAACTCGCGCCGCTTCGTCAATGGAGCGCTTGGCACCTTCGCTGCTCGCCACCTGGATACTCCGTAGGCTCAAGCTTCGAGAAGAGGCGGCGAAGCGCCGCCTTTTTTTGATGGAACCTCGTTTCGGCAGCACTCGTGCTAGAATTTGGCAGATGAGCAGCGCACCACGTAGCCAGGAAGAAAAATCAGGAGAAGCATAATGTTTAATATTGGCCTGGGAGAGATGATCGTAATCGGTCTCATAGCCTTACTAGTTTTCGGACCGGAGCGCCTTCCCGAGCTTGCCAGGCAGGCAGCCCAGCTCTTCAACCAGGTGCGAGGCGCGGCGGACGAGGTTCAGCGAGCCATTCTGACCG
>JACCSL010000506.1 GCA_013812995.1 Ardenticatenales bacterium
GCCGCGCTCCCCGAGGAGGCGCGCGGGGCCGAGCTGATTCAGCAGTTGGTTCTGGAGCGCATTCCCGAAGTTTTTGGCGTGGCAAGCGACGAGGTGCAGGTGATCGCGCCTCGCTACCAGGGAGCGATGGGGGTGGATGAGTTGAACGGGCGGCTCCGGGCAGGGCTCAACCCGGTGCGTGCCAATCGGTCCGAGGTCGTCTTCGGCAACCGGCAGTTTCGCGTGGGGGACCGCGTCATGTCCATTCGCAACGACCAGGAAAAAGAGGTCGTCAATGGCCTACAGGGTCGGATCACCGATGCCGAGCCGGGCAGCAAGGCCGTTACCGTGCTCTTCGACGGGGAGATCAGCGCGACCTTTCGTGGCGAGCAGCTAGACAATCTGACCCACGCCTATGCCATCACAGCGCACAAGTCGCAGGGCGGCGAGTTCCCCGTGGTGCTGCTGGCGATGGATCAATCGGCGGGCCGCCTGCTCTACCGACAACTCCTCTATACCGCTATCACGCGCGCCCGCCACCTGCTCATTCTGGTTGGTGATCCCAGTGCTCTCGACCGCGCCACCGCCAATGACCGACCGCGCCACCGCTGGACCGGGCTGGCGTGGTGGCTCCAGCATGGCTTTGGCTGATATGCTTCCCTTCTTCACCTATGGCACCCTGCGCCCTGGCGAGCGCAATCATGCACTCATTGAATCGGTCGTTTCCAGCGCGCAGGCAGCACTGGTCGAGGGAGTAGAGCTGTGGAACCTGGGGCGCTTCCCGATGGCGGTGGAGGGGACAGGTCAGGTAGTTGGCGACCTGCTGCACATTCACCCGGAGCACTACGAGACTATTCTGGCCCTGCTCGACGAGTTGGAGGGTGTCAACCCCGCCGCACCAACGCAGCCAGGGGGGCTCTACTGGCGGGCGCGCTACCAGGTGCAGTTGCATGGCTCTGGCCTGGCGGAAGCATGGATTTATCTCGGTGAGCAGGCGCGGGCATCCAGGGGAAAGCGTATTCCAGGCGGTGATTGGAAGCAGCGTTCAAGCTGAGTCGTTGGTGGCCTCTATTAGCATCCACCCGCCCGGCGTCTCGCTCGGCCAGCCCTCGCGGATAAAGCGCACCTGCCCGAAACCGATGCTCTCAAGGAGCACACGCCACTCGTTTTCCGTCAGGTAACGCTCGGTGAGCGCGTACTGTTCAAAGGAGCCATCGGCGTGCAGAATCTGGTATCGTTCCACCTCGGCAGCAGCCTCCTCGTCCCAGACGTGATCGTACAGGGCAAGATAGGAAGCAGGGCCAAACAGATCATTCTCGCCGCGCCACCAGTTGCGATAGGTCGAACGGTCCCAGTTGGCTTCCATTCGTGCTTCCAACAGCAGGCGACCTCCAGGGAGAAGGTGCTGCCTTAGACGGCGGAGGAGCCGCCATGCCTCCTCTGGACGAAAGGTGTGGAGGTGACCATACAGAACGAAAGTCACATCGAAGCGGGTATCCAGCGCCAGGGTGAGCAGGTCTGCGACTGCGAAGGTGGCATTCAATCCCTGGGCCGCCTGTTCCTGGGCGTAGCGAACCACGGCGGGGCCAATGTCCACCCCGGTCACGCGGTGCCCCAGCCGCGCCAGCGCCAGGGCATGAAGCCCAGGCCCACAACCCCCGTCCAGAAGAACGCTCCTTGATGGCAGGTAGTCCTCCAGCCACGCAACCTGCGCCTCGATGATAGAGGCGCGGCGGCTGGCGAGATCATGTGCCTGCGAGAGATGCTCTCGCAGCAGGCGCTCGCTCAACCGAGGGTCGCCCCAGGGGAAGGGCGGAATTCTCGCATCCCACGCGCGCGGGGGAGCAATACGGTCAATCTGCGCGAGAAGCGTTTGCCATGCAGGGGCCAGGGGCGACTCAGAAGGCATGGGCCAGGGAATGAAGCCGCGTCACGATATCCTGGTAAAATAGCGTCTCCGAAACGAGGCCCTGAACAATGGCTCGCGAGTGCCACTCCACAAAATAAAGATGGTACAGGAGACTACCCAGCCGTCGAAGGGTGTCACGGTCGAACGGCCACTCGCCCTCCAGGGTATCGAAATAGATGGTTGCTACCCGCTCCTTGGCCGCCCGATTGAGACGAGCACTCGCCAGCAGGTGGGCAAGGTCTACCATCGGCACATCGACACGCGCCAGTCCCCAGTCCAGGGCCTGGGTTCCCATATCGGTCACTACCAGGTTGTTGACATCCAGATCGCCATGCACCATCGCAAAGTGCTCTGGCGTCAATTGCTCCAGCATCTCCATCAGGGTGTCAAAGGTCCGCACGAGGGCGCGTTGGAAGTCAGGGTCACCCTTCGGAATGAGGTTGAGCCGTTCCAGTCGCTCGAACAGTCCCGCTTGTTGGCTGCCCCAGTGACCTGCATCATAGGGGTGCAGGGTGGGGAAAGGGTATCCTAGGGTCAGGCTGTGAAAGAGCCCAATGCGTTGAGCCATCTCGCTAACCTGCTGTTCGTTCGCAGGATCAATGGGAGAATGGTGAGCATCGGTCATCAGGATCCACTCGCCCCGCTCGTGGGATTCCGCCGCGAGCAGATGCGCGGCACTCACGATATGTTGACCTACCCAGTAGAGCGCGGCTCCCTCGTTCTGCATCGGGAGAGAACTGCTCTTGATGATGAAGGTGCGAGACGCAATAGAACTCCGCAAGGTCACCCGCTCAATGATGCTGAAGAGCGAGTTGGCAAGGATGGTGCGTGGTCCCAGCCGCCCTCGGAGCCCGGCCATTCCCATCAATGAGAGAACCATCCCCCGGCGAGGACGAAGGACCATTCCCATGTAATTTGAGCTTCTTGGATGGATGGATGGGTTATGCATGGCTCCCAATTTAACCTGAAAATGGAGTTCCTATGTCACTCTTCACAAAGATAGAGCAGGTCGCTCACCGCTCAGAGATTGCTCTGGACCTTTCGATCTATGATCCCGATGCGTTATCTCAACTTCTACAACCGATTGAAGGATACCTGACTCATCCCCGCGAGGTAAAGCGGGGCGGGTGGTTCAACTGGCTGCGTTCGTCAGAGGAGGTACAACGAGTCTCACCCCTCCTGCTCACTGGCCCTGTCGGCACCGGCAAGACGACCCTGATGCTACTCCTGGATCGAGCCCTGCCCGAGGCCAGTTGCTCGGCTCTCTTTCAGCAGGAGATTGTAGGTCACCCCAGCACTGCCGAAAACAGCGGCGCTCCGCTCCTCATCGAGGTTCGACCCCTCTCGCTGATGGGACAGACTCGCAACCTGCCCACGGGTGTCATTCGCCTCCGCGAGTTGCAGACGTTCTACCGTCTCTATACCTATGATCGACGCAGTGCCTCGGTAGATCCGGCAGCCGCTGAGCATTTTGTGCAGCTCTTCCACCATCGGCTTGTCTTCATTGATGAGTTTGTCCCGGATGTGGTGACTTCCTTCCCCATGAAGGTCATCAATCATCTGGCGGATCACGGGATCCTGGTCGTGCTCTCCTCGAACCGCCGTGAGACCCCTTTTGTGGAGGGGGTTCAGGTTATTTCGATTGTGGGGGAGGATCGACGTCAGGGGAATTTGGCCCTTATCATCCATCGCGCTGGTCCGCACCCGATGTTCGACACTGTCGCGGGGCTACCTCCAACGCCCCTTCCTCATGTGGCGCGGGGATTGCAGGCACGAGTGCAGGAGAGACAGGGACGACCCTGGATGTATTTCCGCTTCGATGATATTGCCTATGTGCCTGCGGATTGGCTTACATTCCAGCACCTGCTCCAGTTCACGCACGGCCTCCTGCTGGATGAGGTGCCCCTCTTTGACGTTGCACGCGGGGCAGGAGTAGATGCCGCGCGCCGCTTCGTGCTCCTGATAGATGCCATCTATGATGAGCGACGTCCCATCCATCTACGTCTGACCAATGCGGAGCCACTACCCAACGAGTTTGACATCGATCAACTGGAGCCACTCTACCCATCCGAGATCCTCCTGGATCTGGAGCGGGCGCTCTCCCGCTTACGCCAGCTTTCGACTATTCTTCCAGATTGAGCACCAGGGTAAGCACAATGCCATCCTCGCTGAAGATTCGCAACCATTTCAGAGACTCCTCCGCGCCAAACTCCACGGTAATGTGCTGAACTGGACCCGCGTAAACTTCGATGAAGGGCTCTTCGTACCCCGCCTGGATGACCACCTCGGTTCCGGGTGTGTTGGCATCGGCACTGAGATGGCGAAGGGGGGTGCGCCAGAGCACGACATGGGCCTGCTCCTCATCGGGCTCCTTCCGGCGCAGGGTGATGGAGTGTCCTTCGTAGCGCTGGCTAATGCGAGCCAGATAGCCCTTCCAGTGCGAGGCAGAGAGCGTTCCCATGGCGATCTCCTACCCTTTGCCCTTATCCTGAGGCCAGCTACTCCCCACCTCCGGCCCCTCTTGAGCAAGCTGGTTCCAGTGACGATCAAAGTAGAGCAGAGGCACTTCCCCAGCGGGGGACTCACCCGCTACGGCTTCGCCCACGAAAATTGTGTGATCGCCCCCATCATAGATATGGCGCACTGTGCAATCCACCCAGGCCAGGCTGTCTGGCAGGATCGGGCTCCCCGTGATCGCTGTCCGGTAGGGAATTCCCTCGAAGCGGTCCTCCATTTCTGGGATTCGCCCCGCGAACCGCTCGCCCCAGGCTCGCTGCTGGAGCGAGAGAATAGTGACCGCGAAGACCCCACTCTGCTCTATGCGGCTGTGTGTGTAGAGTTGCTTGGCGATGCAGACAAGGACCAAAGCAGGATCCAGACTCACACTGCAAAAAGCATTAGCGGTCAACCCATAATTTTTGCCCTCATGGTGGGTGGTCGTCACCGTTACGCCCGTGGCAAACTGGGCCAGTACCTGCTTGAAGATCGTCTTATCGATGGACATATCGACTCCTGAAGGGATGAGCGGCACCCAAGGCGCAGCCTATAGTAGGCCATTGTAATAGCCGTTGGTGGGTGGGGCAAGCCTTCAACAACAAAAAAGCGGGAGCCTCTCGGCCCCCACCCTTGGATAGTGCGGTAACGTGCGCTGTTATTCCTGCGCGATCTTGTCAACCCGATACTTGCAAACACTTCCCCCCGCGGAGATACATTCGACTTCCTGCACCCGGTAATGCTTCCCCGTGGCCCACTTCAGGGCTTCCTGTAGGGTTCCAACCGTGGTGTAGCAGGCGGGCGACTTTTCCGTGCGCGTTCGGAAGGCGCAGGGGCACTCGTCGGCCACATAGTACCAGGCCTCGTCATCTTCTTCGAGGTGGGAGGGTAGGTTCACGTTCTTGTTGGCGGCTTCCACCATGCGCCCCAGAATCAACTTGATGCGTGTCTTTTCAGGGAGCATCTTCATCGCCAGACCCGCAAGCCCCAGAATGGCGGGCTGCTCTTCTAGCGAATAGCGGAAGGTGGCGCGGCCAATCTGCGAGAGCATCGCTCTGGCCCCACGACCCCCATAAAAATCCTCAACGGCCTGCTGCGCCCTACCATAATCGCTAAAATTGACTTCCATATCGACGGTGTTGGGCGGGTAATTACCAATATATGCTTGCAGCCCGGCCAAATTAAGCACTGCTTTTGCCCCATTCGCTCCCATGACCTCTTCGATCGCCAGGAAGAGAGTGCGTAGCGCTGCATTCGGCATGGGTCGGTCATCTGACATTAAAAGCCTCCGCTACTCTTCGTAAGTTTCCAGAATCGAGTAGAGCAACTCAAGGAGTACCTGCTTGACACTCTCCTTGTCCGTGGCAACACAGGGAAGCACCTTGATCTCTGGGTGCAGCCCAAGGACAATCCGTAGATCTTCTGGGGTCCAGGCGTCGGATAGGTCCTGCTTGTTCGCTGCGATCACAAAGGGAGTGTTGGAATAGCCCTGGAAGATCTGGATGATTTCCTGCGCCTCTCGAAAGGTTTCGCTCTTCGTGGAATCAACCATCACAACAAACCCGAGCATACCCTCAGCCAGAATCTCCCACATGAAATCGAAGCGCTTCTGGCCGGGTGTTCCGAAGAGATACAGAACTAGATCTTCGTCCACGGTGATGCGGCCGAAGTCCATGGCGACCGTCGTATTCGCTTTTACCGTGCGGGTATAATCGGATATCTTGCGCTCGGTCGACACAACGTCAATTTCACTGATGGATTGAATGAATTCGGTCTTACCGGCCGAGAAGGGTCCGGTAATCACCATCTTTACGGTCTGCATGGGTTCTCCGCTGAAATAAAAGCACCCCAGGAATTAAGGATAAAGGGAGGGTGCTGCCTCAAAGGCCACGGATACGCGAGATGAGGCGACCGATAATATTTTTCTCGATATTCGGTTCCGTGAATTTCGGTTTTGGCTGCTCAACCTGGGGCTGGATAATTGCCCGCCCCGCGCTGTCTTGTGCCGCAGGTTTTGTCGCCGCTGTTGCTGGACGACTCGGCGGTCCTCCAACAATCTCAACAAGTTCGTCACGAAGAAGCTTGGCAACGATCTTCCGCACCTGAAACTCGCTCATCTGGTTGTACTGAGCGATGGTTGCAACGGTGTTACGTGGGTTGATAAAAGAAATCACGCGCCACTCATCAACACTCAGGTTGATATTGCGGAGATTCTTGCCAGGCGAGAATTTCAAGACGACATCCAGGCTGGGAAGCTCGGATTGCAGATCGGAGGATTCTTCCTTGCGACGACTCCCCTCGACTACGATGCTTTCCAGCCCGACCGGGATGGTGATCCGTCCGGCGGGCGGTGCCATCTTCTGATCGAACACGAAGGCCCCATCTTCCCACGTAAAGAGGGTATAGACCACATCCATCATGCTATTGCGCAAGACCTGCACAATGTCATTCTTGGATATCTGGCCCGCGTTGATCATGAGCAGGCCCAGTTGTTTGTCATCGCGCACCCGCCCACTCGCCACGAGGGAGTCGGCCTGGCTCTGCGTCAACTTGCCTGTCTTCACCATCAAATCAGCAAGACTGTTGGGCTGATTTGAGAGCGCGGCGTAGACCAATTTGCCTTCATGGAAGAACAATTCGGCCGTGCTCTCGGGGGATTCAATCGCGAGAGCGCCTGTTTTACGCGCAAGGTGTACTAAGTTGAGGAGTTGGGTGAGACTGAAGTCTCGCAACCTACCCTTAAGCGCCATAGACGTTAGCCCGAGGAAAGGGGTGGTGTTTGGCCACCCGTGATTGATTGTTGGGAAGGCATTATATCATGGGCGAGAGTTGGAAGCGAGCAGACTATATTTGCTTCCTATTTTCTCTCTAGGAATCTCTATGATACTGGTGAGTGGAAAGAGCGTCAACTGACCTTTGTGACGACCCTCACCTCTCATTCCTGCTCCATGCTAACATAGGTTCTGTAA
>JACCSL010000751.1 GCA_013812995.1 Ardenticatenales bacterium
CTAGTAGGCTGTCAGGCGTGATTTGAAGAAATAGGATAACGCAGAGTAGAATAGATAGAAAGCAAAAGGAGAATCAAGATGCCCAAAAAGTTATATCAGGTAGAGCTAACAGAGGAAGAACGCGATCATCTGATAAATCTCATCTCTTCTGGAACAGAAAAAGCCCGTAAGCTAACGCGCGCCCGCATTTTGCTAAAGGCGGATGAAAAGTGGACAGATGAAGAGATAAGTCAGGCTCTCAATGTCGGCGATGTAACAGTGTATCGCATTCGGAAACGCTATGTAGAAGAAGGACTGATATTTGCCTTAGATGGTAAGCCATCCCTGCGACAATATGAACGCAAGCTAGATGGGCGGCAAGAAGCCCATTTAGTGGCCTTAGTTTGTGGTACACCGCCCGCTGGGTATGCCAATTGGACATTACGTTTACTGGCGGATGAATTTGTGACCCTTGAGGCGATAGATATACCCTCCATCTCGCATGAAACGATCCGCCAAGTGTTAAAAAAAACGAACTTAAACCTTGGCAAAATGAACAATGGGTAATTCCGCCTCAAAACAGTGCTGATTTTGTGTGCGCGATGGAAGATGTGTTAGATCTGTACCATGAGCCGTATGATGCACAATATCCCCAAGTTTGTTTCGATGAGTCCAATAAGCAACTGATTTCCGAAGTTACCGTACCTTTACCTGCCACACCAGGACAGGTGGTACGCTATGATTACGAATATGAGCGGCATGGTGTAAGCAATTTATTCATGTTCTTTGAGCCATTGCGTGCATGGCGGCATGTTGAGGTGACTGATCAACGCACCATGATTGACTTTGCGCAGTGCATGAGGCGGCTCGTCGATGAGTTTTACCCGAATGCGATCAGGGTGCGTGTGACGCTTGATAACTTGAATACCCATAAGCCCGCTTCGTTATATGAAGCCTTCCCGCCTGCTGAAGCACAACGCATTTTGAGTCGGTTAGAGTTCCACTTTACCCCAAAACATGGCAGCTGGCTGAATATGGCTGAGATCGAATTAAGCGTTTTAGCCAAGCAGTGTTTAGATCGCAGAATTCCTGATAAAAACACCTTGCAAACTGAAGTAGCGGCCTGGCAAACACGCAGAAACGCGACACAAGCTACCGTTAAATGGCAGTTTTCTACTTCCGATGCACGCATCAAGTTGCATCGCCTTTACCCTTCAATCGAGCCTTGACGGTCCACTAGTCAGCGATCAGCTACGGCGTCGGTGTTCTCTTTAATCGTTGCCGTGGCTGAAAGCTGAGAGCTAAAAGTGGAGTGCATAGTTGGTTGTCTTGGTTTGAAATCGGGGCGCGCTTACCGTCCGCTGGCTCTCTTCGGATGAAGCCAGCGGGGGCTACGCTGGACAACCCTGGCTCTATGCACCCCGAGGGGTCCCGGCGGGATTCGAACCCGCATCGTCAGTGGCATTGTTGGCAGCTATGTTTCCGGTTACACCACAGGACCAGGGAAGAACGGAAAGTCTAGGGATGGGGCGTACAAGTTTGGAAAGCTAATTTAAGTGCTCTGCCATTGAGCTACGTGCCGGTGGTCGGCACGCCCGGGCTCGAACCGGGAACCTCTCCGTTTTCAGCGGTTGTAAGCTTTGCGAGTTGGGGTACGCCCCAAGTGATATTTAGATGGAAAGTTTCAGGGACGTACAAGTTTGAGAAGCAAGTTTTGCACTGAGCTACGCCCGCAGGAATGGAGCGGGCGCTTGGAGTCGAACCAAGGACCTCTACCTCATGGAGATAGGGCTCTACCGTTTGTATGCCTCTGCGTTTGGGGTACGCCCCCAGAATTATCAGATGAAGGCCCGTACAAGTTTGAAAAGCTATGCACGTCACACGATGGTTTTCAAGACCAGTGCCTTACCATTTGGCTACAGCCCCCGAGGGAGTTGGTGGGAATCGAACCCACAAATGTTTGTAAGCTTTCGCGGTATGGGTACGGACCTTCGATTTGTTAAGGTTCTCGCTGTCAGTTTCCCTGCGGTGTCATGCTACCCGAATACGGCCTCGGGTCGGACGGTGATGTTGCCGTTGGCGTGGCGCTCCACCACGTACGGAGCGAGCTTGCCTGCCGGAACATCCAGGTAGCGGGCCAATGCCTGCCGCACCTCGTGATCATTGCTCCCCTCGCCCACATCCACATTGGTGAGGGCGATATCCCAGCTCTTGCCATCGAATCGAACGTGGATCAGCCGGGCCTGCATCGGCATCATCTGCTCTGCCATCGGTTTTTCCTCCAAAACAAAAAAGGGGGGTGAGTTGGCTCTTGGCCTCCTCACACCCCCTGAGCGACTTGCGCTGGCAGGTTATATCATCAACCTGCGCGGGGTGGTAGAGAGGCCGGAGCACCACGTATCCAACTGCTGTCCGAGGGACAGCACGAAGCAAGCGTTACTACCAGAATTGATAGCGTTCCTCAGATACGAGTGTGCTTGCGGTTGGGTTGGCATCTCTACCTCAATGTTTCTGTGAGAAGGGTTTCGGCTCGTACAAGTTTCAGGGGCGTGCGTTATGAGGTGATTAGCCCCAACACTTGACAGGTGTTTGTACGCCCTTGCGATCTGGGCACGAGCCGTTGATTAGCTGTTGATTGACTGTTGCTACATGCGGCACTATACAAGATTTCAAAGGCGGTGTCAACCCCCAATTTTGGAAACTCAGGCGGCGGCTCCCCCCTCCAGGTAGCGCTCCTGGAGGCGGAGCATCTGCTGGCAGTATACCTGAAATGCCCGCTCAGGCGCTCCAACCTGTATCCATTGGACACACTGCCGGACAACCTGATACATGTCTTCCAGCACAAGGGCAGCCTCCTCATCCTCACGGATACGGTGCACGATGGTGGGGGCGAGGGCGTAGTAGCGGGCGACCAACGCTGCGCCTTCGGGCAGGTGCAACAAGTAGGTATCTCGGAACGAGCGCAGCACGGTCAATTCCTCGCAATCGTCGGACAGCCCCTTGTATTCCACACAGGCCGTAGTGAGGAAGCAGCAACCCGCCTCGTTGCTCTTCTTCTTGTTGCTCTTGCCGCCCTTGGTATTTTTGGTCGCTACCCTCGGCTTGATTTGTGCTTCCCTTTCCCGTTGCTTGGCCTCTTGTACGCGATGTTGTTGTTCTGCAACAGAGTGCTTCAGCACCTCGATCCGCTCGTTGATCTGCTCGATGGCTACCTCGCATTCCTTCCCTCCCAACTTCTGGTAGGCCCCTGCTGTCTGCTCAACATCGTCGAAGCTTTTCCCTGTCGGCCTCTCTGCAAGAACCTGCCCCAGCGCTCTATTATCGCGCGTCCGCAGGACTGTCCGTAGCATGCCACGCTGTATGAGAAGGCCCCGTAGCTCCCCCTCGGAGTTATCTTTGGCGACTCTGAGGCGAGGTCCCTCTTCTAACATCCCTCCGATATTGCGCAGGACATAAGGTGCAAGAGTCGTTGGATTGGCGATGATTTCGGCGAGTACCTCTGTGGGTGTTCCAAATCTAAGGCCCATCCTCTCTGCTCCGCTTCTGCCTTTGTCCAGATCAATGTCTATCGCATTCCCCGCCTCGTCAATGATGATATTTTTGAAGTTGTTCTTGTTTCCATACTCATCGTCCATGCCGCCAAGCGGATCATAGTTTTCAAACAGATCGGTCTTGCCGAGCAGCATGTCGAAGGCAGCAATGTTGCCGAATTGCTCCAGGGTGGCATCGCTGATCTCGTTAGAAGAGACTTCGTCAAGAGATTTGCCTTTGATGAATTTTTGAACGGTGGCGCGCTCGCTCTTGCTCAACTCGCGAGCGAGATTCCCGTTTAGCGGCCCCAGTTTGTCTAGAATGCTTTTCGATGCCACCGAAGCAATATCGGGCGTATTTACCCCAAGGGATTTGGCGAGCTGGGCGGCGAAGAGGGGCATCTGCTTGTTGGTGGCCTTGACAACGAGAGGATCCTCGACTCCCATCTTGATCTTGTACGCGCCATCCGTGGCCCCTGCGTCAAACTTCGTGGCGGAAGTCGCTGCCTTGTTGAGTGCGCCCGTAGCGATTTCCTCGTCGAAGAAGCGCTGGACGATGCCAGGGCCAATGGCACGAGTCGTCGGCGCGGAGGTGGCGGGGGCGCACCGGAGGGGCTGGCCGGACGCGACGTACCGCGCGACCGCCTGGTTGCCGATGGTCCGTTGGAGCGCCAGCATCTCGGAGGGTTGGAGCGCAGAGGGAGGTATGTTCAGCGAGGGAGTCTGGTCCGAGGTAGGGCTGGACGGCTGAGGCATGCGCTCAGGCTTTCGGCGATGTTCCCTCGAGAGACGCGCAGAGAAGACGGATTTTTGGACCATTGCTATCTCCAGTTAAGAGTTGCGGGGTGATTCCAGCCCTACACAGAGGATAAGTGAAAGCAAGAGATATTGTCAATGGTCTATTTGGAAATGTTTTTATATTTGGTGCTTGACAAAGGCCGCTCCTTTCCGCTATCCTTCGCCCCAACAATCGTAAAGCCAAAGACATTGAACCGGAAAAGTACGCCCCGTACGTGCGCCAGAGAAGAAACCCCGAGAACGGAAAGTCAAAAGTCAAATTCCAAAAGTCAAAAGTAACGACCACGACATTAGCCTGGACTTTTGACTTATCACTTTTGACTTTCCGTTCACCCGAGTGCTGGAAGGTTTCTCGCAGACGGCAGGGCTGAATGGGCCGGGGAGTCGCAGGGTTGAAGCCGAGTAGGCCCTGCCGGAGCCGCCACCGTTATCAGGGCGATGGATTCGTCGGGAATGGCCCGACCGATCTCAGGAGTGAGGCTGGCAGACGCGCTCATCGCGCGTTTTTTGTTGGTCTAAGCCGGGTGGCACCACGGGAGATTCAACCTCTCGTCCCAGCAGCACAGCGACGGTATGTCGTTGGGCGCAGGACGGGAGGTTTTTTATTGGCGCGGAGGAGCAATGGTTACACCAGACAAGGAACAGTTCAGAGAGTTGGCGGCGCAGGGAACGTTGGTGCCTGTGTACCGGGAGTTGGCGGCGGACCTGGAGACGCCGGTCTCTGTGTTCTTGAAGCTTCGGGGGGAGGAACCTGCCTTCCTGCTGGAGTCCGTCGAGAAGGGAGAGCAGCAGGGGCGCTACTCGATTCTGGGCGTGGATTTGGCCCGCCAGATCGTGGCGCGTGGCCGCACGGTGGAGATTCGCGACAACGGGCGCTCGCATACCCGCACGCTGGAGCCGGGCGAGGATGCCCTGCACCTCGTCGAGGCGGAGCTGGCGCGCTGCTCGCCCGTGGAGGTGCAGGGCCTGCCGCGCTTTCATGGCGGGGCGGTGGGCTTCATCGGCTATGACCTGGTGGCGGCCTTCGAGCCCATCCTGGCTTTTCAGCGCAGCGCCGAGAGCCCAGTGCCCGATATGCACCTGCTGCTGACAGATACGCTCGTCATCTTCGACCATGTGAAGCATCGGCTGCTGGTCATCGTCAATGCGCCGGTGGGCGAGGGGATTTCCACGGACGCGGCCTATGCCGATGCCATCGCGCGCATCGAGACGATTGTCGAGCGGTTGAGACGTCCGCTGCCGACCTTCCCTGAGCCAGTGGAGACGAGCGGGGCTCCCGACGACTTCCAGCCCAGCCTCAGCCGCGAGCAGTTCGAGGCGAACGTGTGCACCGCGAAGGAACACATTGCCGCGGGCGATATCTTTCAGGTGGTGCTCTCGCAGCGGCTCACGCGGCAGACAAAGGCCGAGCCCTTCGCGATCTACCGCACCCTGCGCCGCATCAACCCCTCGCCCTACATGTTCTTCTTCGACTTCCCTGCCCAGCCAGACGGCGAGCGCGTCGCGCTCATCGGGGCCTCGCCCGAGATGATGGTGCGGCTGGAGGGCAGGACGGCCACGGTGCGCCCCATCGCAGGCACCAAGCCGCGCGGCAGCACGCGCCAGGAGGACGAGGCACTGGCGGCAGAACTCCACGCCGACCCCAAGGAGCGCGCCGAGCATATCATGCTCGTGGACCTGGGGCGCAACGATCTGGGGCGGGTGAGCGAGTACGGGAGCGTCAAGGTCCACGATTTCATGATTACCGAGCGCTACTCTCACGTTATGCACCTTGTCAGCGAGGTGACGGGACAACTGCGCGCGGATCGAAGCGGCTACGATCTCTTCCGCGCCACCTTCCCGGCGGGAACCGTCTCCGGCGCGCCCAAGATTCGCGCCATGCAGATCATTGAGGGGCTGGAGCAATTGCCGCGCGGCCCCTACGCGGGGGCGGTGGGCTACTTTGGTTACAACGGGAACCTCGACACCTGCATCACGCTGCGCACCCTCTGGATGATCGGCGATACCGTTCACCTCCAGGCAGGAGCAGGCATCGTCGCAGACAGCGACCCGGCGACGGAGTGGCAGGAAACGCTGCACAAGGCCCGCGCCCTCGGCGTCGCCATCGACATGGCAGAGCGCTCATAATTTAAATGAGGAGAATAACCATGACCGAAACAAAGCAGAAACGAGTCCTCAGCGGCATCCAGCCGTCGGGGGAGATTCACCTGGGCAACTACCTGGGCGCGGTGAAGGGCTGGGTGGACCGACAGGCGGAGAAGGAAAACTTCTTCTGCATCGTGGATCTGCACAGCCTGACCGTGCCGCAGGAGCCCGAGGCGCTGCGCCACCAGACGCGCTCGCTGGCGGCGATCTTGTTCGCGGCGGGGCTCGACCCGGCGAAGAGCACCGTGTTCATCCAGAGCCACGTCCGCGCGCACGCGGAGAGCTGCTGGCTGCTGAACTGCGTCACGCCGCTCGGCTGGTTGCAGCGTATGACGCAGTACAAGGACAAGGCAGGCAAGCAGGAAAGCGTGCTGATGGGCCTCCTCGACTATCCGGTGCTCATGGCGGGCGATATTCTGCTCTACGATGCCAATGAGGTGCCGGTGGGCGAGGACCAGAAGCAGCACGTCGAGCTGGCACGGGACATTGGCCAGCGCTTCAACAGCATCTACGGCGACTTCTTCGTGATTCCGCAGCCGGTCATCCCGGAGGTGGGCGCGCGCGTGATGGGGCTGGACGACCCCACGGTGAAAATGTCCAAGAGCTACTCGCATATTCGCGGCCACGCCGTGCGCCTACTGGACGATGCCAAGGAGTTGGAACGCTCCATCAAGCGCGCCGTGACCGACTCGGGGAACGAGATTCGCTTTTCGGAGGAGCCGGAGCGGGCAGGCGTGAACAACCTGCTGGGTATCTACAAGGCCATCACCGGGAAGAGCGTGGCCGACTGCGAGGCCGATTTCAGCGACGCGCGCGGCTACGGCGACCTCAAGAAGCGAATTGCGGAGGTTGTCATCGAGGAGCTAAGCCCCATCCGCGAGCGCTACCATACCCTCATGGCAAACCCCGACGACCTGGACGAGTTGCTCGCGCGCGGGGCGGAGCAGGCGCGCACGCTGGCCGAGCCGAAGGTAGCGGAGATGCGGCGGCTGATGGGGCTGGTGTTACCGAAATAGAAGGAGAGTTGTTCATGACGGTTCTACTCATCGACAATTACGATTCGTTCACCTACAACCTGGCGCAGTACCTGGGCGA
>JACCSL010000803.1 GCA_013812995.1 Ardenticatenales bacterium
GCGCGGGGCGGCCTTCGCACGCGAGTTTCTGCCCACCATCGCGTTTCCATCTGAGAAAATCGAGGCCGTGGCCGAAGCCATCGCCCAGCACGAGGGTCTCACCCGCCCCGCCGCCGACTGGCGCAAGCGCGAGGGGACGCCCTTCTGCGCGGCCCCGCCGCTCCAGCCCATCGAGGCGGCGCTGCTCTGGGACGCGGACAAACTCTCGAAGATTGGCCCGCTCGCCTTCCTCCACTTCCTGCCAACCTATATTATGGACCTGCACCGAACGGGCGAGGGAACGCTCACCACAGCGGAAATCATCACGCGCCACGAGGGGTGGCTGGAGCAGATTGGCAGGCCGATGCTCGCCAGCTTCAACACCGTGGCCGCGCAGCGCAAAGCGATGGAACTGCACGCCGCCTACGAGGTATTTTGGAGCGCGGCACGAGATGCCATCTCGCTTGGGATGGCAGAGGAATAGAAGGAAACAATGGAAGAATCGCGGCTTCGCGCGCTGCTCGGCGCGCTGCAAGAGGGCGAGGTAACCCTGGAGGAAACCTTGCAGCAGCTTCGCGCGCTGCCCTTCGAGGAGCTGGGCTTTGCCACGCTGGACCACCATCGCGGGCTGCGCCAGGGCTTCCCCGAGGTCATCTACTGCGAGGGGAAAACCCCGGAGCAAACCGCGCAGATCGCGGAGCGGCTAGCCGCCCGCAGCAACACGCTGCTGGGCACCCGCGCCACGCTGGCCCACTTCGAGGCGGCGCGCGAGCGGCTCCCCGACCTTCAGTGGCACGCGGGGGCGCGGGCGCTCTGGCTGGAGCGCGAGCCGGGGCCAAAAAAGCCTGGTATCGTCGTGGTCTGCGCGGGCACCAGCGATTTACCCGTCGCGGAGGAAGCCGCGCTCACCGCCACGCTCATGGGCCATGAGGTGCAGTGCTTTCACGACATTGGCGTGGCGGGGCTGCACCGCCTGCTGCATCGCCTGCCCGCACTGCAAGCCGCCACCGTCATCGTCGCCGTGGCGGGCATGGAGGGGGCACTGCCCAGCGTGCTGGCGGGGCTCGTCGCCGTGCCTGTCATCGCCGTGCCCACCAGCGTTGGCTACGGGGCCAGCTTCGGCGGCCTCGCCGCGCTCCTCGCCATGCTCAATGCTTGCGCCAGCGGCGTCGCCGTGGTAAACATTGACAATGGCTTTGGCGCGGGCTACATGGCGGCGATGATTAACGGAAAGTCAGGCGCAGGTGGAGCATAATCAGTTGGCCCTCGTGCCCCTCACCCAACGAGAGCTAGAGCACTATCTGTGGGAGGCGGCAAATATCCTCCGTGGCCCGGTAGATGCCGCTGACTTCAAAACCTATATCTTCCCGCTCCTGTTCTTCAAGCGCATCTGTGATGTGTATGATGAGGAGTTTCAGGGGGCATTGGCAGAGTCCGGTGGTGATGCGGTCTATGCCAGCTTCGCCGAGCAGCATCATTTCATCGTACCGCAGGGGCATCATTGGAAGGATGTCCTGGAAGCCACCGAGCATCGCGGCGTCGTGCTCCAGCGCGCCCTCCGCGAAATCGAGCGCGCCAACCCGAACACGCTCTATGGCATCTTTGGGGATGCTCAGTGGAGCAACACGGAACGATTTCCTGATTCCTTGATTGCCCAACTCCTCGACCACTTCAACCGCATTCGCCTGGGGAATGCTCAGGTGCGTGAGGATCAGATGGGAAAGGCGTATGAATATCTGATCAAGCAATTTGCGGACGTCGCGAACAAGAAGGCCGGGGAATTTTATACGCCCCGCACGATTGTCCGTCTGATGGTCAATATTCTTGACCCACAACCAGGGGAAAGTATCTATGATCCTGCCTGCGGGACGGGCGGGATGCTGTTGGAGGCGGTGCAGCATGTGCGGGAGCAGGGTCGCGAATGGCGCAACCTCATCATCCGGGGGCAGGAAAAAAATCTGACCACGCAGAGCATCGCTCGCATGAACCTGTTCCTCCACGGGATCGAAGATTTCGAGATTGCGCGCGGCGATACGCTGCGTGACCCCGCTTTCCACCGCAAAGATATCCTGGAGCGCTTCGACTGTGTGATTGCTAACCCGCCCTTCAGCCTGAGCCGCTGGGGTAGCGAGGCATGGAGCGTTGACCCCTATCGGCGCAACCTCTATGGCCTGCCGCCGGAAAGCAACGGGGATTACGCCTGGCTCCTTCACATGCTCACCTCCATGCACCCAGACAGAGGACGAATGGCAGTGGTGCTGCCCCACGGGACGCTTTTCCGGGGTGGTAAGGAGGGGAAGATTCGGTTGAGCCTCCTGCGGACGGGCCTGCTTGATGCGGTGATCGGGCTGGGCTCGAATCTCTTCTACGGAACCGGGATTCCGGCAGCGATTCTTATCTTCCGGGCGCGCCCGGACCTTCCCCCCGACCCGGTGCTCTTCATTGACGCAAGTGAGTTCTATAGTAAGGGGCGGGCACAAAACCTGCTGACCGCCGAGCAGGCCGATGCCATCTATGATCTCTATCGTCAGCGCAACGAGGTAGAGGGGGTGGCAAGGCTCGTGCCCCTTCATAAGATACTTGAGGAACACGATGGGAATTTGAATATCGCCCGCTATATTCAGCGGCAGGTCAAAGGGGAGGAAGTGAGTGTCGCGGTGGCACTCGAAACCCTCAAGGCGCGCCTGGATGTACAGGAGCAGGCTGAGGATCGATTGTGGGCGCTGATTCGACGGGAAGGATTTTAGATGCCGCTTTCACAGGGAGAATTAGAGCGCTATCTGTGGGGCGCGGCGGAGTTGCTGCGCGGCCAGATTGATGCGTCGGACTACAAACAATTTATCTTCCCGCTTCTCTTCTTCAAGCGTATCTCCGATGTCTATGATGAGGAGTTAGCCCTCGCCCTCGCTGAATCGGGCGGGGATGAGCGCTATGCCGCGCTCCCGGAGCAACATCGCTTCCTCATTCCGAGCGGAGCCCACTGGGAGGAGGTGCGCGCCCTCATCCGTGACCTTGGCCGGGCGATCCAGCAGGCATTTCGCGCCATCGAGGAGGCGAATGATCGCCTCTTTGGTATCTTCGGCGATGCCTCATGGAGCAACAGCGAGCGGCTGCCCGACCATCTGCTGGAGCGGCTGCTGGACCATTTCAGCAGCCACACGCTGAGCATTGCCAATGTCCCGCAGGATGAGCTGGGCAACGCCTACGAGTACCTCATCAAGAAGTTCGCGGACGATAGCGGACACACCGCCGCCGAGTTCTACACCAACCGCACCGTCGTCACCCTGATGACGCGCCTCGTGGGGCCGCAACCGGGCGAGAGTATCTATGACCCGACCTGTGGCTCCGGCGGGATGTTGCTCAACGCGGTGCTGGAACTCAAGCATCGCGGGCTGGAGTATCGCAACGTGCGCCTGTATGGGCAGGAAATCAATCTCATCACCAGCGCCATCGCTCGCATGAATCTGTTCCTGCATGACATAGAGGAGTTCGACATCCAGCGCGGGGACACGCTGGCTGATCCGCTCCACCTCGCCGGGGATCGGCTGCGCCAGTTCGATGTGGTGCTGGCAAATCCCCCCTACAGCATCAAGCGCTGGGACCGCGATAAGTTCGTCCACGACCCTTACGGGCGAAACCGCTATGGCACACCGCCCAAAGGCAACGCGGACTATGCCTTCCTCCAGCACATCATCGCCAGCCTGAAACCACAGAGCGGGCGCGCCGCGATTCTCTTCCCGCATGGCGTGCTCTTCCGCGATGCCGAGGCCGCGATGCGCCGCGAGATTATCGAGGATGATCTGATTGAGGCCGTCGTGGGGCTGGGGCCGAACCTCTTCTATAACTCCTCAATGGAATCCTGCGTGTTGGTGCTGACCATGCAAAAGCCAGTTGAGCGAAAGGGCACGATTCTCTTTCTGGACGCGGCGCGGGAAATCACGCGCGAGCGGGCGCAAAGCTCTCTCTCCCTGATAAACCAGGATATGATCGTGGCCGCCTACGCGGATCCCGCTGCTCACCCGCAAGT
>JACCSL010000852.1 GCA_013812995.1 Ardenticatenales bacterium
TTGTAGCACGATTCGCCTAGAGCCCCTACCGTTGGCATCCCAGGGATAAATCCAACTGGGCTTTCTCGTGCTGACGTCTGTAAACCGGCATTACGACACATCACTACATTTTACGCATTACGTTTCTGCTTCTGCTGGAATTTGTGGTTGGAAGATTGGAAGCGTGCCATGCGAGCCCTCACCCCCACGTCGCTTCGCTCCGTGTCCCCTCTCCCGATATCGGGAGAGGGGCGGCCGACGGCCGGGGAGAGGGCCGCCACGCAGAGCTATAACTCCACCACATATTCCAGCAGAACCAGTTACGTTTCTGCTTCTGACGGAATTTGTGGTATGGAAGATCGGGAAGCGTGCCATGCGAGCCACGCAGAGCCATAACTCCACCACATATTCCAGCAGAACCAGTTACGTTTTACGTTGCTTCAATCAAAACAGCCTGACTAAATTACATGGATGTGGTTCGTCATAATCCACAGTGTCCGCCGCCACGCCTCGACGCGGTAGTGACCCGGCTCGTGGCAGTCGAAGCGGAGCTTTTGCCCGTTCGAGACGCGGGCCACAAGAGTTCCGTTCTGAAAGAGACGAATCTCCGCCGGGCGTGGGCAGACAAACTCCAGGGTGAGACCCTGAACGCGGGCTACCTCATCACCGCAGGTAGCCGGGGCGCTACCAGGCGAAAGCGCCAGGAAGGTCGTTCCCGCCGCGCTGCCCCGCCCCTGATTGGCCATGATGATGCGCCCGCGCCGGATGGCGTCCCAAATCTGCTGCTCCGCCTCCTTGAAGGTGCTGCTGAGGGGGGCCTCCAGTTGCAAGTAGTCCACGAGGCGGTTGAAGCAGTGGGTGTAGGGGAACACTTCCCACTCGCGCCCCATGCGAGCCACCTTCTTGGCGTGCACATCGACGCCAAAGACGCCTGTGGGGCGCGCGCCCTCCACCTGTAGCTCATCCCACCAGCGCAGGGTGTCCGAGGTCGGGCCGCGCAGGGCAACCGAGGGAAAGAAAAAGTGGAAGTATTTTCGCACGGGGGTGTACTGCTCCACCCAGTCGGACATGTAATTCCACAGCTCGATCCCTGTAAAGCCGCGTTGCGCCCAGTCATCCCAGCGGTAGGGCTCCGTGACCTCGTTGGTGGCCCGCTCATCGGGGTGGGCCACGATACCCACACCGCCACGCCGCGCCACCTCCGCGACATACTCTGCTGGTGACAAATCGCGAGAGATTATCTCATCCACATCTCCCACCAGAAAGTGGTTGCGGTGCGGGGTGATCTCATAGCCGACGAGCGTGCGAACCCCCTCGATGATGCCTTCCTCGGGCTTGCCCTGCATCGTGTCATGATCCGTGATCCAGATCCACTCCAGCCCACATTCCTTGGCCGCCAGGGCCAGATCTCGCACGCTGCCGGTGCCATCGGAATAGAAAGTATGCATGTGGAGCGCGCCGGGAGATTGATAGAACATTCTGCTCTTCCTCCTGCCCTGCCTGGGCATGAACTCTGCGGGCAGAGAGTACCACAGGCGCAAGAGATTCGGCAATCGCTGGGGAGCAAAATAAAAGAGATGAGGCGGGTGGCCTCATCTCTTTGGTTGAGCCGTGACTACCGCTCTTCGCTGGCCGGGGTGCAGTGAGCCAGGAACGCCTCGAAGCGCTGCTTGAGCGCGGGCTTGGGCAGTGCCCCGACAACGCGACCTGCCTCCTTGCCATTGTGGAAGAAAATCATGGTGGGAATGCCCATGATGTGTAACTCGCTGGGATGGTGCTGATTCTCGTCGGTGTTGAGCTTGGCGATGCGGAGGCGATCCCCGAACTCCTCTGCCAGCTCGTGGAGAATGGGCGCGACCATCCGACAGGGACCGCACCAGGGAGCCCAGAAATCCACCACGACCGGCGTCTCGCTCTCCAGCACCTCCCGCTGGAAGGTATCGTCCGTGATATCGATGGGGTGAGTACTCATTGCTAGCCTCCTGCCTATGTAAAGTCGTTGATAGTACCTTAGTGCTACTTCAACTAAAGCACTATCCTTGCCAGCGTGCCTGCGGTAGAATGGAACGAAACGCAGGAGGAACATGGCAGCAACAAGAATCGTCTTTATGGGAACACCGGAGTTTGCCGTTCCCTCGCTGGAGGCGCTGACCCGCCTCGAAGGGTTCGAGATCGTGATGGTCGTGACGCAGCCGGACCGCCCCGCCGGGCGCGGGCAGTCGCTTCGCCCCTCCCCCGTCAAGGCGCGGGCAATGGCACTGGGGTTGCCAGTGTGGACCCCGGAGCATCTCAAACGGGAGGAGGAGCAGGCCACGCTCCGCGCCCTGGCACCCGATGTGCTGGTCGTTGTGGCGTACGGCGAGATTCTGCGCCCCCCTGTGCTCGCGATGGCACCACATGGCGCGATCAATGTTCACGCCAGCCTGCTACCGCGCCATCGCGGGGCCTCGCCCATTGTCGGGGCGCTGCTGGCGGGCGATGAGGAGGTCGGCGTCACGACGATGCTCCTGGACGAGGGGATGGACACCGGCCCTATCCTGGAGATAGCCAGCTTTCGCCTGGAGCCGGGCGAGCGCCACACACAAACGACGCTCACCGAGCGGCTTGCTAAACTCGGGGCCGATCTGCTCGTTCAGACGCTGCCGCGCTGGCTCGCGGGTGAGATTACCCCGCATCCACAGGCGCACGAGGCGGCCACCGCCACGCGCCTGATTCGCAAGGAGCATGGGCGGCTGGAGTGGGAGAAATCTGCCCGCGCGCTCGCCAATCAGGTGCGCGCCTTCGACCCGTGGCCGGGCAGTTTTACCACCTGGAAGGGTGAAACGCTGAAGGTGCTCGATGCCACGCTCCACACAGGCGAGGCACCGCCCCACGCGGCTCCCGGCACCGTGGCACGGCTGGGCGATGAGGTGCTCGTTGCGACGGGCGATGGCTGGCTGGCGCTGCACCAGGTGCAGCTTGCCGGAAAGAAGGCGCTCTCTGCGAGGGAGTTTGTGAATGGGTACCGGGAGTTTGTGGGGAGTGTGGTGGGAGGGTAGAACGGAAAGGCATCAAGTAGGCCCCTAAAAGGGGAAAGGCAAAGGTCAAAAGGCAAAAGGCAAAAGGCAAAAGGCAAAAGGCAAAAGTGACGGCAACGGCAAAAGTAAGGGCAACGGCAAAAGTAAGGGCAACGGCAAGGGGCGAGGGATAACAATGTGATTGAGTACTCTGCGTTTGTGCCGGATGAGGCGGCGGCAGCGTCGGGGTGGGCGGGAAAGTCGATATCGCCGAGCGCCGCAAATATCAGCGTCATGGCAAGGTCTATCCGCGCCACGCCGCGCCGAAAGAGGTCGCACAGATTCAGGGCAACGCGGCGCTCCTGGCGCTGTTCAAGTAGCAATGGGGAGCCCTCACCCCCACTTCGCTTCGCTCAGTGGCCCCTCTCCCAGAATTGGGAGAGGGGAACGCTGTATAAACTTACCGTCGCATGACGGGTAGGTAGATAAACAGTCGGGTGACCCGTGGGGTAGCCGTCGCCGTCGGGGTGTTCGTCGGTGTGTTGGTGACTGTTGCCGTTGGAGTGTGGGTGGGTGTTGGAGTCGCTTGGCTCTGTGTGGTAAAGCTGCTCACAGTACTCTCGATGGTGTTTCCGCTCTGGTCCGTGCTGCGAATTTTGTAGAAGTAGGTTGTGCCAGCGGTGAGCCCTGTCAGCGTGAGTTCATGGGTTTTAAGGTAGAGCGGGTCGCTGACGGTCTGTGTGAGTTGGCCGCTTTGGGTGCCATAAAGGACAACACTGGTGGCAAACTCATTGGTCGTCCAGGTGATACGTGCCGTGCTCTGCCCCGTCGCCGTTGCAGCGATGGTCATTGCCTGGGGCTTGGTGGTATCAGCGAGAAGCGTTGCGGGGTAGCTCAGGGGCTGCGCGCGGTTGGCGTTGGCGTAGGCGAAGATGACGCGGTTGGATACCTGGGCCAGCGTGGTCTGTAGTGCCCCTGGCGCGGCAACGAGATTTTGGTGGCGCACCGCGTTGGAGAACTGCGCCACCACCCGCGCGGAGACCTGGCCCAACGCTGTCTGGAGTGCGCCGGGAGCAGCGACGAGCGTCTTACGACGGACCCCATTGGCATACAGGGCAATAACACGGGCACTGGCGCTGCTCATCACGGTTTCCAGCGAGGTGGAGCGGCTTATGGTGGTCTCGCGGATAGCATCCGCGCCATTGACAATGATGCCACTCTGCCCGGCAGCAGGCCAGGCAAAGGCCAGCAGCAACAGGAGCAGGATTAACGGTGGAATGACATATCGCGCTCTCATCACGGCACCCGATAGATAAGCGCGAGGCCGCTATAACCGAACCCGTATTCTGTTTCGACCTTGAAATTATGAATCGTACTCGGTAATAACTGAGCACTCGTCAGGGTTCCATACATATCGGGAGCCCATATACCATTGTTAACACGATCAGTTTGCCCTATTAAAGTATTGGCAAGGTAAAGGTAACTACGATCGCCGCAGCAACCCTCCCCATAAAACCCTAACGACCAACTTCGTTCATCATAGGTGAAGTTGCTTGGCAAATTGACTTCAAAGGAGTCAGTACTTCTTTCCACCAAGTTTGACTCAGCTATAAGCATCATACGACTAGAGTTCGGGTAGCGGAAGTCGTAGTAGGTAGCGGTGGTGAAGGGAATACCAACCTGAGCCGTCACCAGGGTAAGAGCATTTTCGAGCTTGGTTGGTATAGGGCCGGGGGTAGCAGAATAAGTAATCCAATCGAAGATCTTGGCTACTGGGTCTGCTTTGAGATAGTAGGCTAGAAACCAGCCATCTTTATGGACATAGACATGCACGTCCTCTGATTCAGCATACCCTGGCAGCGCCACGGAGCCGATGATGTAATTCGTCGTCTCGGCCTCAATGGTGCGGAAGGCAGCGCGGACCTGGGC
>JACCSL010000866.1 GCA_013812995.1 Ardenticatenales bacterium
GAGTAGCACTCCCCTATCCACCTCCGCCCCCACCCCGGCAGCGGCACTCGCGCGCACCGTTGTCGTCGTGGAGAGTCCCATCAGCGCGTCAGGCAATATGGCTGAGGAATACGCCCATGTCCGGCGCGACCTGGCACGAATCGCCCTCTTTGGGGGTCTGATCTTCGCCGGGATGGTAGCGATCAAACTCGGTACTGGTCTGTAGAGCGCCATCCGTCAAACAGCAAGTCGCCCCACCAGGAACATCTGGCGGGGCGACTTTTATGTAAACCCTTGAATTTATTCCCGGACGAAGGGAACTGCCACCGACACCACCGTTCCGCGACCGGGGGCGGTATCTATTTTTAACTGCCCTCCCACCATCGCCGCGCGCTCCTGCATGTTGAGGAGCCCGAGGCTGGCCCGCGTGCCGTAGCTCGCCGTCACTGCCTTGAGATCGAAGCCGGGTCCCTCGTCCTCCACCTGCCCCACTACCATCGATTGCCCTTTGATGAGGCGAACATGGATGGGAGCCCCACCGGAATATTTCTTGGCATTGCCGATGGCTTCCTGGAGAATCGCAAACGCGACCTCCTCTACCTTGGAGTCGAGCCGTGGGAGCGGGTCATGTTCAAAACTAATCTTGAGCCTATCCTGCTCACGGAGCCGTTTGACGAGGGTATCCATCGCAGCGGTCAGCCCCTCTGATTCCAGCACCACCGGGCGAAGGGTGAAGAGCATGGTACGCATCTCCTGCGCTGCTTGCTTGGCAACCTCCTGTAACTGCTCCAATTCGCCAAGCGCACGATCCGGCTGGCGCTGAAGAAGCGCCTTGATGAACTCCAACTGCATCGCGATGGCAGCGACCCGCTGCACAGGCCCATCATGGAGGTCCCGCGCGAGTTGGTGGCGCGCCTCTTCCTGACCGCCAAGCCTCTGCTCTCGATTGTGCCGCAGTTCCTGCTTGAGGACCGCATTGTGAAGAGCCAGGCTAGCCTGATCTACGAGCCCAAGCAGCGTTCGTTGCACGGCAATGTCCTCGGCGCGCTCCGGGTCTTTGGTAGCAAACAACACCGAGCCATAGACATCAATCCCGGTACGCAGGGGAAAGAGCAGCAGACGATAGCCCTCCAGCGCGCGAACGTCGTTGAAGGGGGGCTGGTCGGCCATCGCGTCGATGGGCTCGCCATCCTGCAAGAGCGTCTGCAGGACGCCCTGCAACTCGAAACTCCGCGTGGTCACGTTCGATTCCATGTTGTGAGAGGCTGGCACGATAAGCACATCCGAGAGACCCGGCTTGAAGGTAAACGCCATCGACTTGGCCTTGGACTTGCGGCTTAGGCCATCAAGCACCTCTACCCCACTGCGGGTAATGAGCTCCAGAATGCGCTCATAATTGCTCTCGAACGCCAGCTTCTGCGCAAACTTCGCCATCAAACTATCGACATCCGTCTCTGGCTCTTTTTTCTCCGGCTCTTTGAAAGACCCTATCGTGCCGATCTGGGCCACACCCATCCAGCTTACCAGAAACGCTGTGAGAGCCCACGCAACCAGAAGCAACGTTTGGGCCGGATCATCGGTTTGCAGCTGATCCTGGGTTATCAGGTACCCGAGAGCGGGCAGGGGGAAAAAGGCGGTGAGGAGAAGGGCAGCCCAGCCATGCCAGCGGGCGACATCCAGGAGCGGAATCAGCCCCAGCAGCAGCAAGGAAACCAGGTGCTGGGGAAATGAAATCAGGACAAAGGAGGCGAAGAGCGCAGACACAATCCCAGAAATGAAGGAATGGCTTCCCGGCACGCGCTTGGATACCGCGAGAATCAACAGAATGAGATTGACGAGCAGAACCACCCCGGCCGCAATCAAGACCATCTGGGGGATCGCGCCATCCTCTCTCCACCATAGCAACCCTATTACCACAAACAACCAAATAATCCGGAGTATTGCAAAAGGCCGGAATTGTTTTACCCTGTCTTCTACCGTCAAAATTGCCTCCCATACAGGGGATTGTACCTGGGGAAAAGAGTAGCAGGCCGCTACGCCTCCCCTATTTGCTAGCGAAACAGGGGCGCGCTATCCTTCCACGGATGAACGACACGCCCCCGCTTATGGAACGAATCGGTAATGCACTAGCCTTCGGACTGGTCCTCACCATTGCTGCTGTCGCTATTTATGCCATCTACGGCATTTTAACAGGCAACCTGGATATTTTCTCGTTTGGGGGCTCTGAGGAAGTCCGTCCCACCCCCATCGTTGTTGTTCGTCAGCCGACGCTCACGCCGTTTGAGGGGATTATATTTGAACCCTCACCTACGCCCACATGGGCGCTACAACAACCAACCCCGATGGCTCCCACGGAAACCACCGAGCCTCAGATTACTCTGACCGCTACGGCCACCCCCGAGCCTACTAC
>JACCSL010000868.1 GCA_013812995.1 Ardenticatenales bacterium
CGGTGATGCACCTGCTGTACTCGCGCTTCTGGACCAAAGTCATGCGCGACATGGGCATGACAAACTCCGATGAGCCTTTCCCCAGCCTGTATAACCAGGGTATCATCCTGGGGCCAGACTCGCAGAAGATGTCCAAGAGTCGAGGCAATGTCGTGGACCCGGACGAGCTAGTGGCGAAATACGGAGCCGACACCGTGCGCGGCTACCTGATGTTCATTGGTCCCTGGGATCAGGGCGGCCCCTTCTCCATGACAGGCATCGAGGGGGTGAGCCGCTTCTACGGACGCATGTGGAAACTGTACACCAGTGCAGCGCAGAGCAATGATGCGCCTTCGTTGGAAGAGATCACCCGGCTGGAGCGCGCCCTGCATCAGACTATCGAGCGGGTGCAGGATGCCTACGAGGCATTCAGCTTTAACGTGGCCCTGGCCGCCCTGATGGAATTTTCCAACACCCTGCGCGAGATGGTGACCACAGCCGTCGTCAAGGCCCCTATCTGGGAAGAGGCGCTGGATGCCGCCCTGATCATGCTGGCTCCGATTGCGCCGCATATCACGGAAGAGCTGTGGGAGCGGCGCGGCAAACCCTTCTCCATCCACCAGCAAGCGTGGCCGACCTTCGATGCGGACAAGGCGCGCGAGAGCACCTTCGAGCTGGTGCTGCAACACAATGGTAAGGTTCGTGACCGAGTGCAGGCTCCGGTTGGCATCACAGAGGAAGACGCCAAAGCCTTGGCCCTGCGCAGCGACCGGATTCAGGAGTTCCTGGGGGGGCGCGAGCCGAAGAAGGTCATTTACGTCCCGGAGCGGCTGGTCAACATCGTTGGTTAAGCAAGAAAAAGGAGTACGTCTTTTATGAGTGAACAACCAACCCCGTCCCGCAATGTCATCCATACGGAGGATGCCCCGAAGGCAGTGGGGCCCTATTCGCAGGCCATTCAATCAGGCCCCTACATTTTTACAGCAGGGCAGATCGCCATTGACCCGGTAACAAACCAGTTCGTTGGCGGCGATATTGCTCAAGAGACAAAACAGGTACTATCGAATCTCAGCGCCGTCTTGAGAGCGGCAGGCAGCGGGCTGGATCAAGTGATCAAAACGACCGTTTTTCTGACCACTATGGATCATTTTACCCAGATGAATGAGGTATATGCGAGCTTCTTCAATGCCGTCTTCCCCGCACGGAGCACCGTGGCAGTGGCTGGGCTTCCCAAAGGCGCGTTGGTAGAAATTGAGTGTGTGGCCCTGGTAGATTCTGCCTCAATTGCACTCACGTAATGCTCGCCTTATAATAGCCGTTGGAGAGATAGCCCTGGTTCAATAACCGGGGCTAGTCTTCAAATTCTTAGGCTTGCGAGGACAAAAAAGGGAATGGCTGAACAGGACATGAATCAGGATGAAGCGGGTTCGGAACAACTGAACTGGCTTGAAGAGTACGAAAAAGGTCTGGAAAATTTATATACGGGCCAAATCCTCACCGGAACCGTCATGCAGGTACGCCCTAATGAGGTACTAATTGATGTAGGCGCGAAGTCCGAGGGCGTCGTTGACAATAAAGAATTGGAGCGATTGACCGAGGAAGAGTACGCCGATCTCCGTGAGGGCGTCGAGATTCGGGTCTACGTGCTACGACCCGAGAGTGCGGAGGGGCACCCGGTGCTCTCCATCGCCCGGGCGCGCATGGAGCAGGATTGGGAGTTTGCCGAGCAAAAGCGTGCCGAGGACGCGATCTTCGATGCGAAGGTCACAGGAGCGAACAAGGGTGGCCTCATTGTCCATATCGGGCAGGTGCGCGGCTTTGTTCCTGCCTCACAGGTTTCCAGTTTGCGCCGCCACTCTGGCGAGGGAGACGAGGAATACCAGCGCCGCCTGAACAACATCATTGGGCGTACCCTCAAGTTCAAGGTGCTGGAGATCGATCGTCGACGCAACCGCCTGATCCTGAGTGAGCGCGCGGCCGAGCGGGAATGGCGACGCGATCAGAAGGAAAAACTGCTTGATAACCTCCATGAGGGGGTCATCGTCAAGGGCGAGGTCTCCAGCCTGGCCGATTTCGGAGCCTTCGTGGATCTGGGCGGCGCAGACGGTCTTATCCACCTGAGCGAACTCTCATGGGGCCGCATCCAACACCCCAGTGAGGTCGTCAAGGTTGGAGACGAGTTGGAAGTCTATGTTTTGAATGTTGATCGGGATCGAAAACGAATTGGGCTTAGCCTGAAGCGGCTCCAGCCTGAGCCGTGGTCCCAATTTGTCTCCACCTTCAAGGTTGGGGATGAGGTCGAGGCAATCATCACCAAGCTGACGAACTTCGGCGCATTTGCCCGCGTCAAGGACCACGATGTTGAGGGTCTCATCCATATCTCCGAGCTCTCTGATGCCCATGTGGACAAGCCCGGCGAGGTGGTGAAAGAGGGAGATAGTGTCCAGGTTCGTATCATCCGACTAGAACCAGAACGCAAGCGACTTGGCTTGAGTTTGCGTGGGGGCGAGGCGGCAAGCGAGGGCGAGACATCCATCGACTTCGAGTGGCCCGAGGACGCGGGCGCGGAACGATAAAATTCCGACATTCCGTGGGCGGGCGCTATAATCTCCCAGTTGACCACCAGTGGTTGTACACGGAAAGAAGGATCAACCCCGTATGTCTAACAAGTTTGACCGCTTTACAAAGAAAGCCCGCCGAGTTCTCTCGCTGGCAAACGAAGAAGCGCAGACCCTGAATCACGGCTACATTGGCACGGAGCATCTTTTGCTGGGGCTGGTCCGCGAGGGGGACGGTGTCGCTGCTCGTGTCCTGAAAGATCTCGGTGTGGATCTTCCCAAGGTGCGAGCAGCGGTTGAAGATATCGTCGGTCGGGGAAAACGTGCGACATTGGGCCGGATTGGCCTTACCCCACGGACCAAACGCGTCATCGAGTTGGCGGTGGACGAGGCTAGACGCCTGGGACACCACTATATTGGTACGGAACACCTCCTTCTGGGGCTGGCCCGCGAGGGGAACGGGATTGCGGCGGATGTGCTCGCCAGTCTAGGCGTTAGCCTGGAGAGTGTTCGACGCCGCACCCAGGATGTCATGAAGCAGGAGCTTTCTCAACCCAGCTCCCGCGAGTCTCAAAGCTCATCCAAGCCAAAAATGGAGAGCCAAAAGACGCCCTTGATGGATCAACTGGGCATTGATCTGACCGAAGAGGCAGCGCAGGGCAAGCTAGACCCCGTCATTGGTCGCCAGCAGGAAATAGAGCGGGTCATCCAGATTTTGTCACGCCGCACCAAGAACAACCCGGCGCTCATCGGAGAGCCCGGCGTTGGAAAAACGGCGATTATCGAGGGGTTGGCGCAGCAGATCGTCAACAAAGAGGTTCCGGAAAATCTACAGGGCAAGCGCCTGTGGATGCTGGATGTCGGCTCCCTGGTTGCAGGCACCATCTATCGCGGTCAGTTTGAGGAGCGCCTCAAGCGAGTGGTAGATGAGTTGAAGAATACCGAGGCCATCGTCTTCATTGACGAGGTCCATATGCTGGTCGGGGCCGGGGCTGCAGGGTCGGCGGTGGATGCCGCGAATATCCTGAAACCCGCTCTGGCTCGTGGTGAGCTTCAGGTCATTGGGGCCACCACATTGGATGAGTACCGCAAGCACATCGAGTCTGACGCGGCCCTCGAGCGTCGCTTCCAGCCCGTGCAGGTTCCCGAGCCTTCCATTGAAGAAACCATCGAGATTCTGCGCGGAATCAAGGACCGCTATGAGGCACACCATAACCTCGAGATCAGCGATGAGGCCATCAAGGCGGCGGCACATCTCTCGGCGCGCTATGTGCCTGACCGGTTCATGCCCGACAAAGCCATTGACCTGATCGATGAGGCATCGAGCCGCGTTCGGATGTACAAACTGCCGCGCACGAGCAATCGCCTCAAGGACACCTTCGAAACGCTGCACAACATTCAGCGCGAAAAGGAAGAGGCCTTTGCCGAGCGACGCTATCAGGAGGCCGCCGACCTGCGCGACCGCGAGCTAGAGTTGCAGGCTCAAATTGAGAGTATGCGCGAGCGGGAACGTGAAGAGGGTCAGCTTGTTGTGATGAAAGAGGACATCGCCGAGGTCGTCGCCATGTGGACGGGGATTCCCATCACCCACATGCAGGAGGAGGAAACCAAGCGTCTCCTGGGGATGGAGAATGAACTCCACCAGCGTGTTGTCGGTCAGGAAGAGGCCATCATTGCCATCTCCAAGGCGGTCCGCCGGGCACGCGCCGGGTTGAAGGACCCGCGTCGACCTATTGGCTCCTTCATGTTCCTTGGTCCTACGGGCGTCGGAAAGACGGAGCTTGCCAAGGCATTGGCCGAGTTCATGTTTGGCTCGCAGGAAGCCCTCATCAAGCTGGACATGAGCGAGTTCATGGAGCGCCACAACGTCAGCCGTCTCGTTGGCTCACCTCCTGGCTATGTTGGTT
>JACCSL010000871.1 GCA_013812995.1 Ardenticatenales bacterium
ATCCTAACGGGTGTCGCGGTAGGATTGGTAGGGGTGAGGGGGAGTATGAGGTAGAGATACTGTGTTACGGTGCTGGGTCACAGGGGGCTCTGGCGACGCGAGAGTGCCGCTTGGAGAGCGGTCTGCACCTCCCGTGAGGCCGGGAGGTGCTCGCCAGTGGGTACAGGTATCGGCGTGCGGGAAGGGGTGTCAGAGGGCAGGGAATTTAGGGAGGGCATCCGGCGCCCTGGCGCGTCGCCAGGGAATAGAATGGGTATCAATCCTTCGCGTAGGAACTTCCTCACTACCTCTGAACATTCCAAACCATCGGGTCGAGCGATTGAAACCCATCAGCCGCTCACAATAGGGGCTACGCCGCTGTTGGCGTCGTTCAGGAAGTGAGAAGCGGTTGTAAAGGTCAGAGCTATCCGTTTGTCGGTTATTACCACGCGGTAATATGCAAAAAATCACCAACTCCCTCGTAGACGAAAAGTGACCACCGAAGGAAATCGGGGAATGGAAAGCGTCAAAAAGCGGTTGCATAGGAGTGGGAAAGGGTATAAAATTAATGATTTACCCCCTACTTTCATAGAAGGAGCGAATGATGACTGTATCCCGCCTGCCCCCCTTACGCCGTTTGACGCCCTGGCTCGCTTCTGCCCGTGGGCAGCACCGCGCCAGGAGGGGAGTGGCGCTGCTCCTTCTCGGCACCCTGCTCTGGCTACTCGCGACTGTGCTGCCCTCTGAGGCGGCCTCCTACCACACCCTCACCATCGATGGCACCAACGACTTCGCGGCGGATGAGGAGGTGCCTGGCACCTCGGCAAGCACCTGGTATTTCACCTGGGACGCGACAAACTTTTATTTTGGGATCAACGGCAGTGATGTGAGCGGGGGTAGTCCCACCGAATTCGTGGTGCTCTACATCGACACGGACCCACAGACGACACCGACCTCGGGCGACGGCACCTCGACGGGGGTGACCTACAACACGCAGACGCCGGGGCTGCCCTTCAACGCCGACTACCATTTCCGCTGGAAGGCGGACAACACGTACACCAATCTGCTCAATTGGAACAACAGCACGAGCAGTTGGACCGATGACAACACGACTGGCGGGAATTTCGGCATCAGTGCCTTCCAGAGCGGGACGTTTCTGGAAGTCAGCATCCCGCGCTCCAGCCTGGGCAACCCCGATGCCCTCTACGTGGCCGGGGCGATGCTCAACGAGGTGGGCGGTGGCGAGTCCACCTTCTTCATGACGCCCAGCAGTAACAGTCCGGGCTACGACGCCAACTTTACCGACTATTTCGGTTTCGGCCTCGGCTCCGGTGTTTCCCCCAATGACGCAGAGAATCTGAACACGACGCCTCTCTCCGTGGTCGCCACCGACCCGGTGAGCAACGCCCTCGACATTGCCACCACCTCGACCATCAGCGCCACCTTCGACCGGGACGTGGATTCGACCAGCGTGAGCACGAGCACCTTCACCGTCCGGGGCGAGCAAACTGCGCTCTATGATGGCAGCTACAGCTTCCCCAGCGCCGACAGTGTGCAGCTCGATCCCAACGATAGCTTCAAGCCGGGCGAGGTGATCCAGGTACAGGTGAGCGATGGGCTGCTGGCTGACAATGGAATGCCCAGCGAGCCCTACGGCTGGCAGTTTACCGCTGCCGCCTCGGGTGGCAGTGGCAGCTACAGCGCGCACGCCAGCACGCCCTCCTTCGGCGCGGGGAGTAGCACGGACGTGGCACTGGGGGACATCGACGCCGATGGCGACCTGGATGCCCTCGTCGCCAATGCCAGTGGACAGGCGGAGACAGTGTGGGTGAACAATGGGAGTGGCAGCTACAGCGCGCACGCCAGCACCCCCTCCTTCGGTGTGGGCGAGAGCTTTGACGTGGCGCTGGGAGACATCGACGCCGATGGCGACCTCGATGCCCTCGTCGCCAACATTGGTGGACAGGCGGAGACGGTGTGGGTGAACGATGGGAGTGGCAGCTACAGCGCGCACGCCAGCACCCCCTCCTTCGGCGCGGGCCAGAGCATTGCTGTGGCGCTGGGGGACATCGACGGGGATGGTGACCTCGATGCCCTCGTCGCCAATTCCATTGGACAGGCGGAGACGGTGTGGGTGAACCAGAATCGTGCGGACCTTTCGTTGAGCAAGGTCGCGAGTCCCGCCAACGCCCAACCGGGTCAATCCATCACCTACACGCTGAGCTACACCAATAGTGGACCCCAGAGCGCGAGCGGGGTCGAGATCAGCGATCTCGTCCCCAGCAGCCTCAGCAACGTGAGCTATACGAGTAGCGGCGCGACCATCACCGCGACGGGCGGCACCCCCTACACGTGGGACGTGGCCGACCTGGCGGTAGGCGCGGGGGGCGTCATCATCATCACCG
>JACCSL010000956.1 GCA_013812995.1 Ardenticatenales bacterium
AGTTAGGAGGAACTATGGCGCGTCAGCCAGCTAAACCACGTCGTGGTCAGCGCCGTCGCGAACGGAAGAATGTCCCGCATGGGCAGGCACATATCCATGCGACGTTTAACAACACCATCGTCACGATTACCGACCAGCAGGGCAATACCCTCTCGTGGGGCTCGTCCGGTACGGTTGGTTTCAAGGGCTCTCGCAAGAGCACGCCCTATGCAGCGGGTCAGGCAGCGCAGGCCGCTGCTCGCTCTGCGCAGGATCATGGCGTCCGTGAGGTAGATGTCTTTGTCAAGGGCCCTGGCCCTGGCCGCGAGCAGGCAATTCGCTCCCTGATGGGAGCCGGGCTGAAGATCGTTAGCATTACTGATGTAACACCAATTCCGCACAATGGGTGCCGTCCGCGCAAGCGACGTCGCGTCTAGGAGAAGAGTCAGGAAAACATGGCCAGATATACCGATGCAGTCTGTAGGCTGTGCCGCCGTGAGGGGGAGAAACTCTTCCTCAAAGGGGAACGATGCTTCAGTCCGAAGTGCGCTATTGAGCGCCGCCCCTATGTCCCTGGACAGCACGGCAAGAAGGGGACGTTCCGCCGCAAGATGAGTGATTACGGTTTGCAGCTCCGTGAAAAACAGAAGGCCCGCCGCATCTACGGTGTGCTGGAGCGACAATTCCGTCGATATTTCGAGGATGCGGTTCGCACTCCCGGTCTTACAGGTGAGAACCTGCTCCGCGCTCTTGAACTCCGCCTGGACAATGTCGTGTATCGGCTTGGTTTTGCTGATTCGCGCGCCCAGGCCCGCCAGCTTGTGAACCACGGCCACATCACGGTCAACGGTCGCAAGCTCGATATCTCCAGCGCTCTTGTTAGCGAGGGTGATGTGATTGGTATCCGCCAGCAGAGTGGGGACAAGCAGTACTTCAAGAACCTGTCCGAGACGATTGGACACCGCGCGATTCCCGCCTGGTTGACGGTTGATACGACCGCGCTGACGGGCAGGGTCATTGCGCTGCCCAACCGCACTGAGATTGATACCAGTGTGAATGAGCAGCTCATCGTTGAGTATTATTCGCGCTAATAGCCAGTCAGTCGTAGTAAGAGGAATAACATTCAGTTGTCAGTGACCTGTTGTTGATGACACCTTGACCACTGGATAATTAGGAGGGTCACTTGGACATTGTCTATCCGCGAATTGAACGAGACGTTATTACACGCACCTATGGTCGCTTCATCATTCGGCCATTGGAGCGTGGCTACGGTATTACGGTTGGTAATGCCCTCCGACGTGTGCTACTTGGCTCTCTGCCGGGTGCGGCGGTAACCTCCATTCGCGTGACTGGCATTCATCATGAATTCAGCCCTATCCCTGGGGCCAAAGAGGATATGACGCAGTTGATCCTCAATGTGAAACAACTGCGCTTTAAACTCTATGGCGACGAGCCCGTTCGCATTCGTCTGAATGCTCGGGGGGAAGGCACAGTAAGTGCGGCAGATATCAACCTGCCCAGTCAGGTTGAGTTGATCAACCCTGAACTTCCACTCTTGACCCTGGACTCGGATGAAGCTGAAATCGAGGTAGAGATGACCATCCAACGTGGGCGAGGATACTCGCCTGCTGACGAGCGTGGTCGCCTACCCATTGATGAAATTCCAGTGGACGCCATTTACAGCCCGATTCGCCGTGTCCGGTTCGATGTGGAGCGTGAGCGCTTTGATCTCGGCCGGGAGCGTCTGGGCTCGAACACGGATTATGATCGTCTAGTGCTAAGTGTCTGGACGGATGGCACGATGCGCGCGGATGAGGCGCTCAACATTTCATCGGATATTCTCGCGCGCCATTTCCATCTGACCTCCGCGATGGGAGATACCATCAGCGAGGTTGAGGTTGAGACGGTGGCGGAGGGAATCCCCGATATGATTGCGGATCGCCAAATAGAAGAACTTGGCTTACAGGTTCGTGCCTTTAATTGTTTGAAGCGGGCGGGTATTTCAACTATTGGCGAGGTACTGGAGCGGCTTCAGAAGGGGCGAGACGAGATGCTCGCCATTCGTAACTTTGGCGAGAAGTCGCTGGACGAGTTGCTGGATGCCTTGAAAGAAAAAGGCTATAGCGAATACCTCGAAGGTCTCGGCTACGACGAGCCCGCCCAAGGTGCCGAAGAAGAGGAAGCAGAGGAGGAAGTAGAAGCATGAGACACCGAATGAAGGGGCGTCACCTGAACCGCGATGCGGGTCATCGTCGCGCGCTTTATCGCAACCTGATCACCGATCTCCTGAAACGAGAACGGATTACCACCACCGAAGCCAAGGCCAAGGCCGTCAAGCCTCTGGTGGAGAAGCTCATCACCTCGGCGTGCCGGGTGCTGGATGCCCAGCCCGAGATTAAAGTGCACGCTCGGCGTGAGGCGCTGCGGACACTGACCGATAAGGATGTCATGTTCAAGCTCTTTGATGAACTGGCCGCCGACTTTGCTGATCGACCTGGTGGTTACACCCGAATTGTTCGTCTTGGCCCGCGACGTGGCGATGGTGCCGAGATGGTGATTCTGGAGCTGGTTGATTAACCAAGAGCATTACAAAGCGACGATTGAATACGACGGCACGGATTTTTACGGGTTTCAGATACAGCCCGGCGTGCGAACCGTACAGAGTGAGTTGGAAACTGTCCTTTCTACCCTACAGGGTGGAGCACCCGTCAGGGCGCGAGGGGCAGGCCGGACGGATCGAGGCGTACATGCGACGGGCCAGGTGGTAGATTTTCATCTCTACTGGCAGAAGCATGAAGCGGCACTACAGCGATCAATGAATGCTCTGCTGCCTGAGGATGTAGTGGTCCACGCGCTATCGCGGGTACCTGCCGAATTTCATTCTCGATATGACGCACTTAGCAGAACGTATCAATACACGCTGTACAACGCCCCTTATCGGCATCCCTTGTTACGCCGGAGTACCCTCTATGTGCCTTTTCCTCTGGACGAGGCAGCGATGGATGAGGGGGTCCGGCAACTGCACGGCGAACATGATTTTGCTGCGTTTGGGCGCGCAACCACGGACAGTGAAAATACCGTGCGTACCATGATCTCGTGTCGGGTGTGGCGTGAGGGAGCCCTGGTGAAGGTGGAGTTGCAAGCCACTGGCTTTCTATTCCGAATGGTACGCAGCATTGTTGGATGCCTCCTACTGATCGGGCGGAGCGAGCAATTACCCGCCTGGATGGAGGAATTATTGGTGTCAGGCAATCGGCAACTTGCTGCGACAGTAATCCCACCAACGGGTCTGTGCCTGATAGATGTCCATTACCCACACCTCCAAACCCCATTATCCTGAGAAAATCATCCATTTTCTGAGGTCAGGGTAATAGATTGTTCGTTACAAAGAGAAGTTCTAAGGAGACGGAACGATGAAAACATATTCTGCGAAACCCGCAGAGATTGAGCGCGACTGGTGGGTGGTGGATGCTAAAGGGCAGACGCTGGGTCGCCTTGCCAGCCGGATTGCTATGATTCTGCGGGGCAAGCACAAGGCTATCTTCACCCCCCATATTGATACGGGTGACTATGTCATCGTGTTGAATGCCGAGCAGATTCATGTCACCGGAGATAAAATGGATGCGAAGATTTACTATCGCCATTCCGGGTATCCTGGTGGATTGCGGGAGCGTACGCTTCGGGAGCAGCTTCAGAAATTCCCCGAGCGCCCGATTGAAATAGCGGTTAAGGGTATGTTGCCGAAAAACTCCCTTGGTCGCGCAATGCTTAAGAAGCTGAAGGTTTATGCTGGGACCGAGCACCCGCATAGCGCCCAGCAGCCAAAGACCTTGGAGTTGTAAGGAGTCCTCATGGCAGATAACGAAAATCGCTATTTCTACGCAGTTGGTCGGCGCAAGTCGGCATCGGCCCAGGTTCGCCTGTACCCCGAAGGGACTGGCCGAATCGTGGTCAATAACAAACCGGTTGACCGCTATTTCTCACGCGAGCAGGATCTGGTTACCCTCGCCAACCCGCTTCGTGCCGCCGGGCACGATGGCACCTTTGACATCACGGTTATGGTGCATGGTGGTGGGGTAACGGGCCAGTCCGAGGCCGTTGCCCACGGCATCGCGCGCGCCCTGTTGGTCTATGATGAGACGCTGCGCCCGACGCTGCGCCGTGGTGGCTTCCTGACACGCGATGCCCGCGTCAAGGAACGCAAGAAGCCCGGCCTCAAGCGCGCCCGCAAGGCCCCTCAGTACACCAAGCGCTAATTCTTCCGTTTGGATCATGCAAAAAGGACCGCCCCGTGAAAGGGCGGTCCTTTTGTGTTGTAGCAGGCTGACTGGATTATTTGGCGCGGATGGCACCGAGCAGTTCTATCCCCATTGCCAGCAGGCTGGTAGTTGCAATCATCCCGGCCGGCATTAGCTTGCCGGTTTTCTCGAAACGCCACCCCATCACCCCTGTCAGAATTGTGGCGATAAGTGCTCCCAACCCCAACCCCAGGCGAGGCATCTTGAGGCTTAGCACCGCGCAGAGAAGCGCCAGAATCCCGCTTCCTGCCCCTGCATAGAGCGAATCCTGGCTACCGCTCTGATAGCCTTTTACCCCTCCAAAGATCAGGATCAGGCCATACAGCGGTAGAAACAGTTGAGCAAATTTTTTCATTGGATCAATCTCCTGTGTGAATGGTCAGACTCCAGCCGCCCGATTCCCAAAGCCATAGAGAATCAGGATGACCGTAACGCCCCATAGGAAGGTCGTGATGAGCATGGGGCGGTCCTTGAACAGCATCTCATCGGGTGGGGCATCGTTTTCGGAGTGAACGAGATAAAGATAGCGGAAAATGCCATAGATGACGAAGGGAATCGTCAGCATCATAGCGTGGTTGTCGGGAAGGCTCTCGGCTGTGAAAGTATAGATCGAATAAGCGATGACAGTGCTAGCCGTCACCACACTGAGCATCTCTTCCAGCATGGGGGCGCTATACTCGGTTAGGACTTTCCGAAAGGCACCTCGCCCTTCCTCCAGCAGATGCAACTCATGGCGGCGTTTGGAGATACCCAGGAAAAGCGCTAGGAGCACTGTGAGAACATAGAGCCACGGGGAAATCAACACACCGACTGCTACGGCACCCCCTACTGCGCGTAGGACAAAGCCTGCTGCGATGGAGAAGACATCCAGAATAACCATGGATTTGAGGATCCAGTTGTAGAGAAAATTGTTCGCTATGTAGAGCAACGCGACCGCCCCAAAGAGGGGAGCCAGGGTATAAGCGCTCAGGAGGCCAAGAGCAAGGATCAGGAGGAACGCTATCCGCGCCGTTGTCTCTGAGAGGCGACCCGAGGGAAGCGGGCGGTCGCGCTTGGTGGGATGCGCCCGATCCTTCTCAATATCTTTCAGATCGTTCAAGATATAGGCAGCGCTAGACATAAGACAGAAGATCGCGAAGGCTGCCACCGCGCGCAGGATGGCATCGGGGTGCAGCGCCAGTCCCCGCTCTGAGAAGACAAGACCCCCAAACACAATGGCATTTTTAACCCACTGCTTGGGTCGCATGGTCTCCAGCAGCGCCTTCAGTTGCTCAAGTGGCATCGTCAGCGCCCTGTTTGTTTCGTGTTGCATACGAATCCTTCATATTAAACTCGCATCGAGACAAGCTATATTATTGGTAGTCATTGAGTGAGGGAAGGAGTATTCAGCCGGAAAGTTGCTGCTATCATAGCAGGAAAAAGAGCGAACCTCTAAATGGATATCCTTGAAATATGGCAAAGAAACAGCGATTGGACCTTCTGGTAGTAGAGCGCGGGCTGGCTGAGAGCCGAACCCAGGCACAGGCGCTTGTGATGGCGGGTGAGGTGCGCGTCAATGGGGAAGTGGCGCGCAAGGCCGGACAGCAGGTGGATGCAGATGCACAGATCGAGGTGGCACGGCCCCTTCCCTATGTAAGCCGTGGAGGAGTCAAGTTGGAAGGAGCCCTGGCCGATTTCGGCTATGATCCAGCCGGGAAGCTCTGCGCGGACGTGGGTGCCAGCACGGGCGGATTCACCGACGTTCTGCTACAGCAGGGCGCGGTGCGCGTCTATGCCATTGACGTGGGCTATGGGCAACTGGCTTGGAAGCTACGCCAGGATGAGCGCGTTGTTGTCATCGAGCGAACCAACGCCCGCCACCTGGACACGCTAGGCGAATCCATTGACCTTACCGTGATGGATGCCTCTTTCATCTCCATTGAGCTTCTTCTCCCTGCCATCGCCAAATGGCTCCGCCCGGCGGGCGATGTGATTACGCTGATCAAGCCGCAGTTCGAGGCAGGGCGGGAGGAGGTTGGCAAAGGGGGAGTGGTGCGGGATGCCGCCGTCCACGAGCGTGTCCTGACCGATCTGGTTGCCCATGTGGAGTCTCACGGCTGGACGGTGCGCGCTCTCACTGTGAGCCCCATTGCTGGACCGGCGGGGAACATCGAATTTTTCCTGTGGTTGGGCCTTGGGGTGGGGGAGCCTTATGATATGACTGAGGCTGTGAAGCGAGTCCTGGAGCGGGCGCAACAGATTCGCGGGGAGAGCCCTTCCTGAGCCATGTCTCCTGTCCGGGAAACTGTGCCCTGATTGGGGTTTTGTGTCCCTCTCTGATAAGATGGGAAGCTATACTGGTGTTTTTAGCGGCGATATGACTAGAAAGTAGTGACTATGCCCTCTATCCATGTCGGTGTTGCCCTCTCTGATGCGAACCGTGCTGATCTGCCTACTGGATTGTGCATTCCTGAAAACCTGACGACCTATGCGGAGTCCTTCCGCGAGGCCCTGGGGGTCGAAACACCGTTTTTCGAGCTGCAACCCAACGATCATTTCGTCCAGCCCGCCCGCTACCCGGACCAGTTTCGACTGAATCGGGACAACCGATGGCTCAATGCGGTCGAGTTTAACCAGGGCGTACAGAGTTTCATTGACTCCAGGGCCCACCGTCTCGGGGTGCATCAACCCCTGCTCGGGGACATGCTCTCCAGCAACTTCTTCGGCAAGTACAGTGCTTTGGAAGAGGCTCGCCGGGCAATGGACTTCGCGAGTGGCATCGGCGCGGAATACTTTGTGATGCACCTGGCCTATGTGGACAAGTGGGATTGGGAGCGGAGCGACCAGATCGACAAGGGGCTTAAGTTCTTCAAGGATATTGCAACGTACTATCGCTCCTATGGCTATCACTTTGTTCCCTGCATCGAGGTGTTGGAATACCCCAAGTTCCCTGCGACAGGGGGGGAATTGTGCTATATCATCAACGCCTGCCAGAAGGTGCTGCATGAGACCCGCATCGCTCTGAATGTGAGCCACCTGTGGCGCGCCCGCAACCTGATGCTTGCCACAGGCCATTGGGAAGATGCCAAGATTTCCTTTGTCCAGCATCTGGAATATACCCTGGCTCAATGCTGGGAGCAGATCCATGTATTCCAGTTGGGCGGATGCTGGGAATCCGAGACACACTCTGTGCCGGGCCTTCATCCGCAGCAGAACCCCTATGATCATCCCATGAAGCTTCGGGAGAGCACGGGTGTCTACCAAGAATCTGGCGAGATCGACCTGAATCGCACTCTGGATCTCCTCTTAGAGTACACCATCGACAAGGGACGAGACTTGAATCTCGTTCTGGAGATTCATGACCGGGACAGTGGGCAGGTCAACGAGGCGGCGCGGCTCATCCGCGATGACCTCCGTGCCCGCGTGGAAGAGCGCAGCCAGCGCGGCCCCTACACGCTAGGAAATGAGTCATAAGTCCTACTCCCCGAGAGCAAAAGTGCTTTTTCCGGGTGGATGATGGCACGTAATTAGCTTGTCTGTGACGCACCGGCTATGTTATACTCTTTAACATTCACTGGGGAGTGGCTCAGAAACGACCCATCGAGATAGGCAGGGAGTGTATGGTACGCGTCACGATCGATAGTATCCGTGTGAGTTTGATATCGCCCCAACGCATTGTCGTACTACGGGAAGAAGATGGAGAGCGACATGTTCCCATCTGGATCGGTCCCTACGAGGCCGAGGCGCTGACGCTCAGCCTGCGCGGAACCAGCGTGGTACGCCCGCTCACGCACGACCTACTGAAGAATATGATTGATGCGCTCGGTGCCACCGTCTCGCACATCGTCATCAGCGACCTCCGCGAAGAAATCTTCTATGCCTCCATCGTTCTGGACCTGGATGGCAAGATTATCGAGGTTGATGCTCGCCCCAGCGATGCCATCAACTTGGCGGTACGAACCAGCGCCGCCATCTTCATTGCTGAGCACGTTCTGGAAGAGGCCAAGGTTATCCCCGAGGCAGGCATCGACGAGGCAAGCCCCGAAGAAGATGAGAATCTCTCTGTGTTTGCCGATTTCCTCGAAAGCCTGGACCTTGACGACCTCGGCGACGAATAAATAGTCTGCCCTCCATACTCGCCTCGTCGGGGCGCGGCAGCGAACTTTCGCTGGTCGCGCCCCTTTGTCCTGAAAGCCACGTTCAACAACCTGCATCTCTATCTGTCACCGACTGTCACTTCTGTCGCAAGGAGTTCCACGACTCATGGCCTCACCGATGGACCGTCCTCTACCCTACAACGTGGAGGCAGAAGAAGCTGTTCTAGGTTCTCTCATGCTGGACCCAGATGCCCTCTCGCGTGTGATTCCCTTCCTCAAGAAGGAGGATTTCTACCGTGAGAAGCATCAGTGGATCTATGAGGTGCTCGTCACCCTGCACTCCCGCAACGAGCCTGCCGATCCCGTCACGGTAGTGGACGAGATGGACCGTCAGGGGCGGCTGGGCGATGTCGGCGGCCCGGCGGCCATCTCCGAGATTATGCTGCGCGTACCCACGGCCATCCATGTGGAGTACTATGGGCGCATCGTGGAGCGCAACGCGGTGCTGCGCCGGCTCATCGGTGCGGCGGAGAAGATTGCGCGGCTGGCCTACGAGGAGAGCGACAAAGAAGTTAGCGAGATCATCGAGCGGGCCGAGCGCGAGTTGTTCGCGGTGAGCCAGCATCGCCTCTCGGGCGCGATGGTTCCCATCAAGGATATTCTGGGCGAGTTCTACGAGCAGGTCGAAGAGCTATTCATGAACCGCCAATTGGTGGGACTCCAGACGGGCTTTACCGATTTGGACCGACTTCTCGGCGGCTTCCAGGCAGGCGACCTGATTATTCTCGCCGCGCGACCCAGCATTGGCAAGAGCGCCCTTGCGCTTTCCATCGTCGAATCCGCCGCGATCAAGCATGGTGCCCGAATCGCGGTCTTCTCCCTGGAAATGGGCGTGGACCAGTTGGCGCAGCGCCTCATCTCCTCGCAGACAGGCATCGATGCGCAGCGCCTGCGCGTCGGCCCCATCTACGAGGAGGACCTGGAGCGCGTGGGCTTCGCGGTGGAGGTCCTCGGCAAGACCCGCATCTTCGTGGACGAGAGCCCCGCTGTGACGCCGATGGAGATTCGGACCAAGCTGCGCCGCCTCGTCAGCGAGTACGGGTTGGATATGGTCGTCATCGACTATCTCCAGCTCATGTCGGGCGGCAAGGGCAATGAGAATCGCGTGCAGGAGATTTCCTACATCTCACGCGCGCTCAAGGAGCTGGCTCGCGAACTCAAGGTTCCGGTCCTCGCCCTCTCGCAGCTCTCGCGCAGTGTCGAGAGCCGCCAGGACAAGCATCCCCTGCTGAGCGATCTCCGAGAATCTGGATGTTTGGCAGGTGAGAGTCTCGTTACTCTTGCAGACAGTGGAATGCACGTACCCATTCGCGATCTCGTGGGACAATCTGGTTTTGCCGTGTGGGCCTTGAACGAGGAAACATGGAAGCTGGAGCGGGCTAATGTTAGCCGAGCCTTCTCTACTGGTGTAAAAGCTGTTTTCCTCCTTAAAACTCAATTAGGGCGCACGATTCGCGCCACTGCCAACCACAAATTTCTGACGATTGAGGGATGGAAGCGACTGGATGAATTGGATCAGGGGAGTCCCATAGCCCTTCCGCGCAGTTTGCCGAGCCCTACTCTGCAATTTGCACAGGTCACCAGAGGGGCTACAACAGGGAGCCAAATTTCCCCAACCATCGCCTTTGAAGAGCTAGTGATTTCCGATCAGGGAGAAGTTGGTTGGGACGAGGTGACCCTGATTGAGACTGCTGGCGAAGCAGAGGTGTATGATCTAACGGTGGATGAACTCCACAATTTTATTGCGGACAACATTGTGGTTCACAACAGCATTGAGCAAGATGCGGACGTGGTGATGTTTATTTACCGCGACGAGGTGTACAACAAGAACACGGACCGTCCGAACATCGCCGAGGTCATCGTTGCCAAGCACCGTAACGGCCCCACGGGAGCCGTGGACCTGCGCTTTACCAGGGAGAATGCGAAGTTCACGAACCTGGAAACCTTCTATGCCGACGACGATGACTACGGCCCACCCCCCGCGCCTGTCGAGGCGGGATTCGATGATATTATTTTCTAGGCATTACCACCATGAAGGGCTTTGCGGGCTTCCCTGGGGGGCCAGTGCGTTTCACCGCCGTACCAGACCTGTTCTGGGCTGAGTTGCTGCCCCAGATTGACGATCTGGCCGAACTCAAGGTGACGATGCACTGCATCTGGCGGCTCTACCGCAAGACGGGTCCCCTACGTTACCTGAGCCACGAGGAGCTGCTCCAGGATGATGTGTTGATGGAGGGGCTGCGCGTTCCGGGTCTTCCCCCGGCGCGGGTGCTGGAGGAGGCAGTGGCGCGGGCCACCACGCGCGGCTCGTTGCTGCGCGTCGATGTGGCGCTGGAGGGGCAGAGCGATGTGTGGTACTTCGTGAACACGGCGCGCGCCCGCCGCCTCGTTGGCCAACTCCGGCGCGGCGACCTGCTCCCCGAGAGCATCGTGCAGCCCATCGAGCCCGTGGCACTTCCCCAGGTGCGGCCCACGGTCTTTACCCTCTACGAGCAGAATGTGGGGCTCTTGCAGCCCATCATCGCCGAGGAGCTGCGCGAGGCGGAGCGTGTTTTCCCCAGTGAGTGGATCGAAGATGCCTTCCGCGTCGCAGCGGAGCGGAACATTCGGAACTGGCGCTATATTCGCTCGATTCTGGAGCGGTGGGCGCAAGAAGGACGAAACGATGGACAACCTCAACGACAGTCTCAAGCGCGTCGTCCGGCAAGTACGCGACGGCGCTTCCTCGACGAACTGGAGTAAGGCACCCGTGCCAGAGAGCGTATGCCCCATCTGCCGGGGCGCGGGCTTCGTCCGGCGCAACCTGCCGCCGGGTCATCCCCAGTTTGGGCGCGCGATGGTGTGTGAGTGCTCCAAGACAGATTTGCAGAAGCGGCAGCAGCGCCGCCTTTACCAACTCTCGAACCTGGGGATGCTGGCGCGCCTGACCTTCGAGAGCTTCGTGCCGGAAGGGTACGGCCTTGATCCCTCCCGGCAGGAGAATCTCCAGCGCGCCGTGAACTTTTGCCACAGCTATGCCGAGCGGCCCGATGGCTGGGTGGTGCTGATGGGAAGTTATGGTTGTGGCAAGACGCACCTCGCCGCCGCCATTGCCAATCATCGTATCGCGCAGGGCATGCAGCCCCTCTTCGTGGTGGTGCCCGACCTGCTGGACCACCTGCGCGCCACCTATGGTCCCAACAGCGAGGTCGCGTATGACGAGCGTTTCGCGCAGGTACGCAACGCCCCGCTGTTGATTCTGGACGATCTTGGCACGCAGGCGGCAACCCCCTGGGCGCAGGAGAAACTTTTTCAGATTTTCAACCATCGCTACAACGCGCAGCTCCCCACGGTCGTCACAACGAATCAATCGTTGGAAGAGCTGGACATCCGCATCCGGTCGCGGCTGGTGGACCCGGAGATCAGCCAACTGGTCACGATTCTCGCCCCGGACTTCCGGCAGAGTGGGGTCGAACAGGGGTCCAGCGATCTCTCCGCCCTCCCGCTACTCTCCCACCTGACCTTTGAATCCTTCAGCCTGCGCGCGCTGGAGCTGAGCGAGGTCGAGCGGGAGCGGCTGCGGCAGCATGTCAACACCAGTCGCCGCTTCGCGCAGGAGCCGAGCGGCTGGCTCGTACTGGTGGGCGATTACGGGGTGGGCAAGACACACCTGGCAGCAGCCATTGCCAACGCGCAGCAGGGGCGGGGCCAGCAGGCGCTGTTCATCGTCGTGCCTGACCTACTCGACCATCTGCGTGCCACCTACAACCCGCAGAGCAGCGTTTCCTATGACAAACGCTTTGAGCAGATTCGGCGCTCGCCCCTACTCGTGCTCGATGACCTTGGCACCCAGAGCGCCACGCCGTGGGCGCAGGAGAAGCTCTTTCAACTCTTTAACTTCCGCTACATGGCGCGCCTCCCGACCGTGATTACGCTCAACAACATCGACAGCGTGGAGCCTCGCCTGCTGGAGCGGATGATGGAAATGAAAGTGGTGGGGCTGGGTAGTATGCTGGAGGTGCGAGTGCCACCCTTCCGGGGGCGTGGGGCCTCGGATAGTGGGAACGGTGGGCGACTACGCGGCGGACGGCGGCGCGATAACGAAAACAACTGGTAAGCTCGACTTTATCCATTGGTAGTCCAACATCGTACATTTTCTAGTTGTCCCAGTCCCACAAGTTTCGAGGGAATGGGGAAACATTCTTGGTCATCAGGAAATGAGCTGATCCATCTCCATCGACGA
>JACCSL010000997.1 GCA_013812995.1 Ardenticatenales bacterium
GCGCTATAGCTCGCTCAACCCGCTCATCGTGCACGCGGATGGACATTCCTTCGATGATACGCTCTCCATCGCTTCCCATATTCCCCTGCCCCCCTCCGTGCGACGACTGGCAACGCGCTACCAGGGACTACCCGGCAAAGGAAGCGCCCTGCGGGTTATCTTCGAGATTGCCAGTCGCCTCCAGGCCCGTGCGCTCCTTCTCATCGAGGCCGATGTCATCTCGCTGGAAGAGCATTGGATCCCCCTTCTGCTGGACCCGATTCTTGCCAACGAGCTGGACGTGGTGCTGCCCATTTACCAACTGGTTCGCCCCTCCCTGGCCAGCGCCGATCTCATCGTTCACCCGGTGATATCGGCCATGTACCATCTGCCGCTCCGTTACCCCACAGGCGGCGAGGTCGCGATGGCAGGCGGGGTCGCCGCCTTTTTTGCCGAGCACGATGTGTGGGAAACCGATGTCGCGCGCGATGGGATTGACATCTGGATGGTGCTGGAGGTGGCGCTGGAGGAAGGACGGATGGGGCAGGTTCATCTGGGGCCAAAGATCCACCGGAGCAATGAGTCTACCTCAATGACCGAGGCGAAGTTCCTGCAAGAGATTGGTACCCTTTTCCGGATGGCGCTTCTACATGAGAAATCCTGGCGACAGAGCGAGCCCACTCTGCCCCTTACGCCAACCCTCACCACCCCCTCGACCCTTGTGGTCCAGAGCCGCGAGGGATTGCCCGATCCCCTTCAGCTCTGGCGTAATGGCAAACGGGCGATGCGAGAGCGTGTCCTCAAGCAGTGGCAGAGCATCATGTCGCAGAGCCACCTGGCGCAGATCGAGGCGCTGTTGGAACAGCCCGACGAGAGCCCCCAATTCGACGAGGTTCTGTGGGCGCGGCTGATTTATGACTTTATCGTGGTCTATAATCTGGGCGAGGGGGACCCGGACAAGGTGATTACCTCTCTTTACCCCCTCTTTCTGCTACGCCACGCCGCGCTCCTGGCGCAGAGCATCGAGGCCGAGGACCCGGAGGCTGCCCGCGAGGCCCTGATCCAACGGCAGTGCGCGCTCTTTCAGGAAGAGCTGGAGTATCTCTTCCAGCGGTGGTCGGGCTACGTCTCGCCCGAGCAGATAGAACTGTGGCGGGAACTGGGGATTCTTCCCAACTAAAACAAAAAGAGGCGGGTGATCAATCACCCGCCTCTTTGCTTCTGCTTATTTCTCAGGCTGCCTCGGTCGCAACCTTGCTCTTGCTATCGCTCTTGCTATCCGGCGTGCTAGGGCTGCTCGATTCGCTCTTGCTGCTGGCGTCGCTCTTGCTGCTGGCGTCGCCCTTGGGGCTCTCGCTCGCCCCATCACTCTTGCCACCCTCGCTCGCTGAGTCGCTCTTGCCACCCTCGTTCGCTGAGTCACTCTGGCTGCTGCCGGAGCCGCTGACCGTGCTGCTCCCCTTCGAGTCCTTGATGTACCACCCAGACCCCTTGAAGATGATCCCTGCCGGGCGGAACACGCGCCGCACGCTCTCGTGTCCGGTTGGGCAGGAGGTCAAAGGGGCATCGGTATACTTTTGAGCCGCGTCAAAGGACTCCTGGCACGTTTCGCAAAAATATTCGTAAGTTGGCATCCCGCGCCTCCTCGCCTACTTCCCTGATATGGTTTCCTGGCTGCTCAAGCGCGAATTTTAACACAGGGGAGAGCCGCTGTCAATCCTTTTTGGCACTCTCCCCTTGGCTCTGCTAACGATCAATGGATACGCTCGCGCCCATCCGTCGGGGCCTTCGACAGGCGGGGCGGTGCCAGATACTGATAGCGATTCTGCGCCACAATCAGGTCTGCCAGCATTCCCAGCATGGCAATCAGCACGGCGACGACCATGATGAGCACATCGCTCTCGCGAATGTCACGCAGAACAAAGTTATCGTAGAGCAGCTTGGCAAAGCCGAGGACGAAGACAATGGAGCTGACAGGCAGAAAAATCTTCAGTGGGTTGAAATAGGTCAGGGCGCGAAAGACGAGCGTCAGATAGTTATAGGTGTCCCGAATAGGATGGAAGGTGCTCTGTCCGATTCTGGGGTAGTAATCGATCGGCACATAGGCCACACGGTACCCATTGGAGAGCATGGCGAGTGTGATCGTGCTGACCCAGGAATGGGTGTTGGGCAAAATTCCCAGGAAGCGGAAAACGACATCCTTGCGGAACGCGCGCAGACCGCTGTTCAGGTCGGGAATGGAGACGCCCGTCATGAAGGAGGCGAGGCGGCGGATAAATTCCTTCGCCGGCGTGCGAAGCCAGCGCATGGTGCCCTTCTCCGCGCGGCGCGCGCCCACGGCCATATCGTAGCCCGCGCGCACCTGCTCGATGAGCAGGGGCATATCCTGGTTGGGAT